>NZ_JBGCTX010000045.1:0-20062 GCF_041102755.1 Francisella sp. 19X1-34 | reverse complement strand
GCTATAGTCATTTTTTAGACAAGAAATGTAGATTTTCAAAATTTACTCCAATTATTGCTTAGATTGCAACACTCCCTTAATTGTATAGTTTGAGTAGACAGGGATAGATATCGAAGCGATCAAAGCTATTATTCCAATTACAAACAAAACCTCTAATAATGAAATTCCTAATTGAGATCTAAGGTGCAACACTATCTTTATCTTGATCCTGTAGCTAAATTAAATGCTTTAAATATACATTGTAATACAAAAGAGAGTTTTTTTTAACATAATCTTATATTCATTTGAAATACTACTTATTACACTGGCTATCAAAAATTGAATATAGTAAAATTTTTCTAGGACTTAAATATAGAGTAAATAATGACTTCTTTAGATAAGGTTAATAGCTATTTTGAAAGTAGTATACAAGCTAAAATAGAAACAGCAAATGTTTTACCTCCAGCTATAGCACAAGCTGCTAAGGCTATGGTCTCTTGCCTTGAGAATGGTGGCAAGATCCTTGTATGTGGTAATGGTGGTTCAGGTGCGATAGCTCAGCACTTTTCTTCAAAACTATTAAACCACTTTGAGATGGAGAGACCTCCATTACCTGCGGTTTCTTTGACTGCAGATACGGCAACTATTACAGCTGTTGGGAATCATTATGGCTTTGCTGAGATATTTTCTAAACAAGTAGCTGCACTTGGTAATGAAGATGATATTTTATTAGCTATCTCTACTAGTGGTGATTCTGAGAATATATTAAAAGCTGTTGAAGAGGCTCATGATTTAGAAATGAAAGTTATCGCTTTAACAGGTCTAGATGGTGGGAGATTACAGCATATGTATAATCCACAAGATATAGAGTTGAGAGTTCCTTCTGATAATATTGCTAGTATACAGGAGAATCATTTTCTTATAATTCACTGCTTATGTGATATCATTGATCAAAAATTATTTGCAGGCCTAGAAGATTAATAAAATGAATTCAAAAAAATTAACTAAAATTACTATCTTGGCTATGGTTAGTTTTTTCTTAGCAGGATGTATAGATCCATATACGGCTCCTGTTCCTCAAGGTAAAAAAATACTAAATAAAGAGCTCTTACAAATAAAGCCTGATATGACTAAGAGTGAGGTTGTGTATATTTTAGGTTCACCAGATATGATAGATACTTTTAACCCTAATCAGTATATTTATATCAATACTTACAAAAAGGATATGCAGTCAAGTAATTTTAATGAGTCAAAACTAATATTGACCTTTAATAACCAAGACAAGCTAGTTGGGATTTCTGGAAACTATGCACCTCCAACAAAAGAGCCAGTATTCTAAAGGCCAAAATAAAATTCAGTATCTGTTTCTCTTATAATGACACGATAATCTATAGATACATCACAGTCCTGACAAACTAGTTTTAAATCTTTCAACAGAAGATTTCCTAGTTTTTTACGTAGATCGGGAGATCTACCAGGAAGAATGTCTATTTCAAGCTGAATAAATCCATCGAAATTGCTGTAACTATCACCAACCATATAATTTTTACATGGGTAGATCAAAGTCCTACATGTGTGAATATCCGTTTTGATTGTTTCAACAAGAGTTAAGTGTAAATCTTTGCTAAACTTATCTAGTTTGTTAGATATTTGAATATTATCTGTATAGTAGATTTTAGTAGTAGGCATAAATATAAATATAGCGTCATTTTAACAAATAAAATAACACTAAATATATACACAAGAAAGTAATTTATAAGAAATATCTAATTTAAAAGAATGGATTAAGCAGCAGAAAGAGCTTTGATTTTAGCGCTTAGGCGAGACTTATGTCTAGCTGCTTTATTTTTATGGATTAAACCTTTAGTAGCATATTTGTCTAGTAAAGGAACTACTTTTGTGAAGTTTTCTTTTGCAGCTTCAACATCACCTTTCTCTATAGCATATGCTGTTTTTTTCAAGAAAGTTCTCATCATAGAGCGACGAGCAACATTATGTTGACGATTTCTTTCTGCTTGAATAATTCTTTTTTTCGCTTGTTTTGAGTTAGCCAATTTTATTCTCCAGTTTTAATTTTTTTAACTTTTTATAACTTTAGTTTCTCTGGGGGATAAATCGAGAAACACAAACATATAAATATAATAGCTAAAGTATTTTGCATATATTACGCTTTTTTGTCAATAAAAATATAAGATAATTAATCAATATTAGTTATTTAAATAGTACTATCACTACATTTTAACGTCATTTTGTAGCATAATAGTTAGCTAGATTTATAAATTGTAAATAACCTATAAAGTATACATATATATGAAAAATATAAGAAACTTCTCAATAATAGCGCATATTGATCATGGGAAATCGACTCTTTCAGATAGATTTATCCAAGTTTGTAATGGTTTAACAGAGCGTGAAATGAAAGAACAAGTTCTTGATTCTATGGATATAGAAAGAGAGCGAGGCATTACAATCAAGGCTCAGTCTGTAACTTTAGATTATGTAGCTAGGGATGGACAAACCTATCAGCTTAACTTTATTGATACTCCTGGGCATGTTGATTTCTCATATGAGGTTTCGCGTTCATTAGCTGCTTGTGAGGGTGCTCTACTTGTCGTTGATGCTGCTCAAGGTGTTGAGGCGCAAACAGTTGCTAACTGCTATACAGCTATTGAGCAAGATTTAGAGGTGATTCCTATATTAAATAAGATAGATCTTCCATCTGCTGAACCTGATAGAGTAGCAGAAGAGATTGAAGAGATAATTGGTATCGATGCAACAGGTGCGACTACTTGTAGTGCAAAAACTGGTATAGGTGTCGAAGATGTACTAGAAACAATAGTTGCTAAAGTTCCGGCACCACAAGGTGATATTAATGATAAGTTGCAAGCTTTGATTATTGACTCATGGTTTGATAATTACTTGGGAGTAGTATCTCTAGTTCGAATTAAAAATGGAACTTTGAAGAAAGGTGAGAAGTTTAAGGTTATGTCAACGGGAGTTTCTTATCAGGCTGATAGAGTAGGTGTGTTTACACCGAAGATGAAAGATCTTGATCATTTAAAAGCCGGCGAAGTTGGTTTTATTATTGCAGGTATCAAGGACATTCACGGTGCCCCTGTTGGTGATACTCTTACACATACACATAATCCCACAGATAAACCAGTACCAGGGTTTAAGAAGGTACAACCTCAGGTTTATGCGGGGATGTTTACGATAAGCTCTGATGATTATCCAGATTTTAGAGAAGCTTTAGAAAAACTAAGCTTAAATGATGCTTCACTCTTCTTCGAGCCAGAAGTATCTCAAGCTTTAGGTTTTGGTTTTAGATGTGGTTTTCTTGGTATGTTACATATGGAGATTATCCAAGAAAGGTTAGAGCGTGAATATAACCTTGATTTAATCACTTCAGCACCAACAGTAGTTTATAAGGCTGTTAAGAAAGATGGTGAAATGATTGAAGTTGATAATCCATCAAAGCTACCAGAGCCAGGAGCTATTGCAGAGATTCATGAGCCAATTGTAAGAGCAAATATTCTTGTGCCAAAAGACTATGTTGGAAGTGTGATTACTATTTGTGTTGAGAAAAGAGGTGTGCAGGTTGATTTAAACTATGTTGGTAGTCAAGTTTCTATAACTTATGACTTACCAATGATTGAGGTTGTCTCTGATTTCTTTGATACTTTAAAGTCTGTGACTAAAGGATATGGTTCATTAGATTATGAGCTTATTCGTTATGAAGCTGCAAATATGGTGCGTCTAGATGTACTTATAAATGGTGATAAAGTTGATGCTTTAGCAAGTATTGTGCATAAAGATCAAGCAAAATATAAAGGCAGAGATCTGGTTGAAAGATTAAAAGAGCTTATCCCTAGGCAGATGTTTGAAGTGGCTATTCAGGCTGCTGTTGGTGGTACTATTGTTGCTAGAAGTACAGTTAAGGCTCTACGTAAAAATGTCTTAGCAAAATGTTATGGTGGTGATGTTTCACGTAAGAAAAAACTTCTAGAGAAGCAGAAAGAGGGTAAAAAGAGAATGAAAAATATTGGTTCAGTTGAAATTCCACAAGAAGCTTTCTTATCTGTATTAAAAAAATAATTTTTACTAAAATCAAAATCTTTCGAATCTAATTTCAAGAGTATAAAATTTATTAGCATATTTTGTAATGATTACTATGTTTAATATATAATTTGTATCAATAAGTATTTATAAGAGTATTTTATGTCTAAAAAAGTAATAGTAGGTATTTCAGGAGGTGTTGATTCCTCAGTTTCGGCGTTGTTACTAAAGCAGCAAGGCTATGATGTAACAGGTGTTTTTATGAAAAACTGGGAAGAGGATGATACAGACGAGTTTTGTTCAGCTGAGCAAGATATTGTTGATGCTCAAGCAGTTTGTGATTCTATAGGCATTCCTTTTAAGAAGATAAATTTTGCTGCAGAATATTGGGATAATGTTTTTGAGCATTTTCTAACCGAGTATAAAGCAGGTAGAACACCAAATCCTGATATCTTATGTAATAAAGAAATTAAATTTAAGGCCTTTTTAAGCTACGTTCATCTTTTAGGTGGTGATTATATAGCAACAGGCCATTATGCTCGCATACGCGTTTTAGATGATGGTTCTGTGCAGCTTGTTAAAGGCTTGGATGATAATAAGGACCAAACATATTTTTTATACCCTCTTGGGCAAGAGCAATTAAAGCAAACAATGTTTCCAATAGGAGATATAGAAAAGGAAAAAGTTCGCCAAATAGCAAAAGAGAATAGCCTTGTTACTTTTGATAAAAAAGATAGTACTGGTATTTGTTTTATTGGTGAGCGTAAATTTAAAGAGTTTTTATCTAAATACTTACCTGCTCAAAAGGGTGAGATTCATGATGAGAATGGCATTAAAATTGGCCAGCATGATGGACTTATGTATTATACAATAGGCCAAAGGCAAGGTTTGGGAATTGGAGGTGTTAAGAACCGCCCAGAAGTACCGTGGTTTGCTGCAAAAAAAGATTTAGAAAATAATGTTCTTATTGCAGTGCAAGGACATGATCATCCTATGCTTTTTAGAGACTCTTTAGAGGCTATAGATTTAAGTTGGGTAGCGGGACATCCTCTTGCAGATAACTTTAAATGTAAAGCCAAAGTTCGCTATAGACAAAAAGATCAACCTTGTGAAGTATCTGTAATGTCAGATGGTTCGGTTAAAGTAATATTTGACCAGCCTCAAAGAGCTATCACTCCAGGTCAATCAGTGGTCTTTTATGATGGAGATGTATGTCTTGGAGGAGGTATTATAGTTTAAGAAAAATTAGAAATATAAATGTTATTATCTACATTGATTTGATATTACTCACTATCAAGTTTGCCCATAATAGAAGTGTTTTTTTGCTTTACTGATCCAAACTTGTCACTACTATCTTCATCTGTGTTAGCTACTATTGAACTACCGCTACTTACTTTAGTTGTAGGGATAGCTGTACTACTTTCACTATCTAACTTTTCTGCAGTAGAAGAGCTTGTAGTGATAGAGCTACCACTACTTAATGTATTTGCTTGAAGATCGTTATCTGTAACTATATCACTATCTTGAGAAGCTACTTCATTAGCAATATTTTCTTCAGGGTTGTTGTCGGCATTTGCTTTCTTATCCTGATCTACAACCTCATTAAGGTAATCAGCGATTTCTTTTTTAACTTGTTTTTGATTACTTAGTACATCTTTTTGCATATAGTGAGCTTCATGTACTGTATCTATAGTCATATGAGTGTATAAATATTCAGGATCTATTACAAATGGTCTAAGCTCTGTACCATAACGCTTCTCTAGCCCAGGGAAGTCAACAGTGTAGGCAACTTTGATACGTTTTTTACCATCACTATCAGTTGTAACCATTGCTACAAGGTTTGCTTGTACTTTATATGTTTGTCTAACTAAGTGATACTGCTGCTTTCTATCAATGACAATTTGTCTAATAGGTGTTGCATAAACATCTTTGATCTTAATAGGCTTATTAACAGTTGTTATACCTGCTTTTTGTAATTCATGGATTGCATAACTACCATAATTATCTTTTGCAAGTTTTAGATCTATTTCAATCATTTTAACAAGAACTTTCTTTCTAAACTCTCTTGCTTGTTGTAGAGATAGAGCAAAACATGTTCCAGTATCGTCTTTTTGGAAGCATCCGTTTCGCTTGTCGATTAGAACAAACATTTTACGAGTTTTATCGTAATATAATTGATAGTCAGGGGTATTTTTACCATGACCAACGTAAACAAATTTATCTCCTGTTAGCATTCCACATGAAGCTATCAATAAGACAAATAATAGTAATGATGTTTTTTTTAAGATATTGCGCATATTAATTCCGTTTTTACACTTATACAGCGATAATTCTGCCTAGTTTTGCTATAAAAAGTAAAGCTTTGTCCACCAAAAAATATAAAAAACTTATGCAAGAGAGTTTTCTTTCATAAGTTTTTTATATTTTTTTTCTATCATTTTTCTCTTTAGAGAACCAAGGTGATCAAAAAATGTTATACCATTAAGATGATCTATTTCATGCTGTATGCAACGAGCTAGAAAACCTTCCTTTTCAATTATAACCTCCTTACCAAACTCATTTAAAGCTGATATTTTAACACTTGTAGCTCTTTTTACTTTTGCTGAGACACCGGGGAATGATAAGCAACCTTCTTCATCAATCACTTCACCGTCTTGCTCTATTATCTTAGGATTTATAATAGCTATAATCTCTGGCGATGAGTCATCTAGGCTATCAAACATTATGAAAAATCTTTTTTTGATACCAACCTGTATAGCAGCTAGTCCAACACCATTAGCTTCAAGCATCATCTCACGCATTTCATCTAGGGTTTCACGTAGTTGATCATTAATTTCCTCACGTGTGACTTCTTTTGCAGTCTCTTTTAAAACAGGATGAGGGTATTTTAAGATCTCTAAAGACATATTTATACTCCTTGTTCTAATATATCTTTTTTCATTTTTGCCATAGTTAGAGCTGCTTGGACGCAGTATTTTCCTTTGTGTCCTTTTTTACCACCAACTCTTTCTAAGGCCTGTTCCTTATTATGCGTAGTTAATATACCAAAAATTATTGGTAAATTATATTCATGCATAACTCTTTGGGTGCCATAGCTTACTTGGTCACATACATAGTCATAGTGATCTGTTTCTCCACGGATTACGCAACCTAATAATACTACAGCTTCAAACTTTGATGTTTCAGCCAAAAGTTTAGCTGCGTATGGAAGCTCAACAGCCCCAGGAACTTTTTTAATATAGATTTGACTATCTTTTAATCCTTGAGAGTAAGCCTCTTCTAAAGCACCTTCTAGCATTTTATCTGTGATTAAAGAGTTAAACTCACTTACAACAATCGCTAATTTTTCCATATTTATACCTATAATCCTTTGATAATGTGTTTCATTTTGTCTTTTTTTGTTATTAAGTAGTCTTTATTATGTGAGTTAACAAAAGCTTCACAAAAAACAGGCTCTGTATGTATTCCAACAGTTTCTAAAGCATTGACTTTTTTAGGGTTGTTAGAGATAAGTCTACAGTTATTAATCTTATTGTACTTTAGAACTTGTATAGCTAAGTCATACTTTCTAGCATCAACAGGTAGGCCTAAAGCAACATTTGCTTCGATAGTATCCATATTTTCATGCATCTGTAGATTATATGCTTTTAGCTTGTTTGTTAAGCCAATGCCTCGACCTTCTTGATTTAGGTAAATTAGATATCCACCTTCTTCATTGATCATTTGCATAGCCTTTTTAAGTTGTGCTTGGCAGTCGCAACGTAATGATCCAAAAAGATCTCCAGTTAAACAAGAAGAGTGCATTCTTACTAAAGGTTTGTCACCTTTGTAAGGTTTAGAAAGCACAACAACCTCTTCGTTATTAAACTTGTCTTTGTACACTGCCATCTCAAGCTCACCAACGTGATCAAAAGGGATTGTAGAGCTAGCAGTTTTTTCAATAAATATTTCAGTAGCTAAGCGGTATTGATATAGTTCAGCAATAGTTAATAGTGGAAGGGCATGTTTCTTAGCAAACTCCTCAAGTTGTTGGGCTTTCATCATTGAGCCATCTTTGTTCATAAGCTCGCATAACACTCCAGCGCTATTAAAGCCACTAAGCTTCATAAGATCCACAGTTGCCTCAGTATGACCATTACGACCTAGAACCCCTTTGTCATTAGCAATAAGAGGAAAGATATGGCCAGGGCGAGCAAGCTCATCAGCCTGAGCATCCGGCTTTGATGCAACTTGAATAGTATGAGCTCTATCTTTTGCAGAGACTCCTGTTGTAACACCTTCTTTAGCCTCTATCGTTACAGTAAAAGGAGTTGAGAACGTACTATTATTTTTATCAGCAGCAACCATTGGCGATAGGTTTAGCTGGTTTGCTTGCTTTGAGTTCATAGATAAACAAACAATACCACTGGTATGCTCTAACATAAAAGCAATATTCTCTTCAGTGGCTTTTTGACCAGGTAATATCATATCGCCTTCATTTTCACGATCATAGTCATCAAGCACAACTACAGGTGTACCTTGTTTAAGGGCATGGATAGCACTTTCAACATTATCTTTTATTTGTTTAAACATTTTCTTTAAATCCTTTTATATACTTGTAGATATATTTTCCTGTTGCATCTGCTTCAAGGTTCACTATAGAGCCTTGAGTGTAGTTTTTTGCAATAGTTGCATCAATTGTGTGAGGTATAAGAGTTACTGTGAAAGACTTATTTAGAACTTCAACTATTGTTATACTCATACCATCAATAGTTACAAATCCTTTATTTACTAGGTATTTAAGGAAATCTATTGATGCTGATATTTCAATCATCCAAGCACCACCTACATCAGTGATATTCCTAATCATACCTTTTTCATCAATATGACCTTGGACCATATGCCCACCAACAACATCACCGTAGCAAAGGGCAAGTTCTGTATTTACTGAAGCATTAGGTTCTAGCTGGTCTAGGTTTGTTTTTTTTAGTGTTTCTGGGACAGCATCAAAACTAGCTATATCACCATCTTTTAGTTGTGTAACAGTTAAACAAACTCCATTTATTGCTACACTATCACCAATTTTACATTTTTGACTATTGCTAAAAGCTATATCAAAAGTTTTGACATTTTTTCGTGTGGATATTTTTTTTACTTCACCTAGTTGCTGTACAATGCCACTAAACATTCTTATTTTCCTTAAAACTAGAGTTTATGAGCAAGTCATTGCCTAGTTTGGTTATTCTATTGAAACATAGTTCTTCTTTGGGGTTGTGATCAGCTATTATTACGGGGCTTAAGTATGTATCAAATTCGTTTATAAGCTTCTGGTTGATAAAGTTCTTTAGAGTCTTTTTACCTCCTTCTACAAGAAGACTTGTTAAACCCATATTACCCATTTTCTCTAATAGACTCTCTAAGCAAACTTGTTTATTATTTGATGATAATGCCCAGTATTCAATCCCCAAGTGATTAAGTTGATCCTTTGCTTTATCAGATATCTCATTACAAACAAAAATAGTTTTAGCAATATTCTGATCTAAAATCTTCCAGTTGTTATCAATTTTATCAATTCTACCAAACAGAACAAATCTTGTAGGATTACTAAGTTTATTGATATTTATACGCACATTTAAACTTGGGTTATCTTCAATGAGAGTTTGCTTACCAACTAAAATTGCATCACAAATATTACGTAATTGGTGAGTGTTAATAAAGGCTTTATCAGAGCTTATTTTTTTTGAATCATCACCATTAACAGTTATTTTACCATCCAAAGACATTGCCCATTTAGCGTATACAAAAGGAGTTTTGTTTTTTTGATAGTGGAAGAATACTTTATTTAGCTGTTGTGCTTGCTTTTTTAAAAGTCCTACTTTGACTTCTATCCCAGCGCTTTTTAGTTTTTTGATGCCTTTACCTGCTACTCTAGGGTTTGGATCAAGTGTTGCAATTATTACTTTTTTTACACCTGCTTTAATTAGTGCATCTGTACATGGAGCAGTTCTACCTTGGTGGCAGCATGGTTCAAGAGTTACATATACCGTAGAGTCTTTAGCTTGATCACCTGCTTTAGTTAATGCATATACTTCTGCGTGAGATTTACCTGCCATTGAATGCCAGCCTTCAGAAATAATAGCCCCATCTTTGACTATAATGCAGCCAACCATTGGGTTCGGTGAGACAGTGAGTCTGCCTCTATTTGCTAAGGTCAAAGCTTGTTGCATGTAGTATATGTCAATATTTTTCATATGCCCGTCTAATACTTTATAGTTACATTTAGGGCAGGGGAGCAAAACATAGCAAAAGCAAAAAACAATATAAATATTGAATTCAGGCTTCATGAAAAGTTCACAAGTTTTTACCAATCTTCTTCCATCCAGACTATACTGTCGGCTTTGGATTTGCACCAAATCTGCTTGACCTTTCTAAATATCTCTAGAAAGCGCTCGCGGGCTTCTGTAAACAGTTACCGCCGGTAGGGAATTTCGCCCTGCCCTGAAGATTTCTGAAATATAGTATACCACTATAGATCTTGAATATGAATTATACTCTTATTTTTTGAGGAATCAAAAAATTATATTGCTTCTTAGTTTATTTTAGTTAAAAATACGTTAAGTATATTTTTAACTTATATGTGTTTTTATTTAATAATATATTATGTAAGTTGAGAATTAGCTGTTAATGCTATTTTTAAGGAGGAGATTAAATGGAGAAGGCAGTATTAATCATAGATCCAAATGTTTCAATAGAGTATGTTATCTTTGAGTTAAGTCGCTGGGGTTATAAGGTTTTGGGGCTAGCTACATCAAATTATGATAGTAGTATAAGTAGCTCAATATTTGACTCATTTAGAGTCAGTGCAAACAACCTTGAGAAAGATAAAGAGAATTTTGAGTACTTTGTAAGCAATTACGATATAAGATATGCGTTTTGTAATGAAGAGTTTTCTGTTGTTTATGCAGATCAATTGCTATCTAGGTACCTACCTGATTTTGCTAATTGCTATAAGAGTTCTAACAAACGCTACAGTAAATATGCTATGCAAGAAAATATTAAATACTCTGGTTTACCATCAGTTCCTATGTTAAAGCTAGGAGACTGCTTAACTAAGGATGAGAAGATTGGGCATACACATGATTTTTTTGATAAGTACAAAAATATAGTTTTAAAGCCAGATAGTAATTCTGGAGGGTCTGTAGGCGTAAAAAATATTTATAATAGGTTGCAAATTAACCAGTATTTTAATGATTATAATAAGCCTATGTTTGAGAATGTAGATAATTATTTATTACAAGGGCTTATTTCAGGAGAAGAATACTATATAGATACCGTTTCATTTAAAGGTAGTCATATTATAACTTCTATTGGCAAGTATAATAAGAGCATAGAGAATGGCAATTTTCTATGTCACTATGTTGATATTAAAAGTGCAGTAGACCCAGAAGTTAAATTTATCGTTGACTATGTGGAAAAGCTATTGAATATCTTTGAAATAAAAAATGGTCCCGCGCACTGGGAGGTAATGCATGATGCTTCATCCGATAAGCTATTCTTAATAGAGCTTAATATGCGTGTTTCGGGACTCAGGGGAATATTAAATTTAGCCTCTTCAAAAAGGCAAGGGCTTGATCAGATCTTAGGAATTCATAAGCTTATTGAAGGTAGGACAACACTTACTGAGCCTCAAAAACATAAAAAACTGCGGCTGTATATTCTCAAAAACTTCATTGGTAAATACAATAGTGTTGATAAAGATATTCTTTCTAAGAATATTAAGTCAGACTATAGTGAGCTCTTCTTATTTAATAACTCATCTGACTCTGTTACACAAAATGTCTTAGATTTAGTCGGAGTTTATTTGTTAGAGTCTAGTAGTCAAGATTGTATTGATGAAGATACTCAAAATATCTCAGAATTAGAAAGACAAGGAGCTTTTTTGAAATGATTTTGGGATATATACAAGCATTTTCATATGTGTTATTTATGTCAGTGTCATTAATCTGGCTTGATGATTTGGGTAGTAGCAATAATGTTGTCTTTATGCTTTTAGTAACAACATTTATTACAGCATTGGCTTTTAATGTTGCTAATTTTAGACGGCTTAAGCGATCATACTTAGCTGTTTATTATGATTTTTCAACATGGTTAAAGATGTCTGTATGTATAGCTTTAATGTGGGGCGGTACATACTATGGAACTATTTTTGGTTCTCCCATTCTTGCTATAGTTTTATCAATATTAGGGGAGGCGTTATTTGCTTCTATCTATGATAAAAAGCTTATAAATAGTATATTATCTATATTGATGTTATTTTTCGCTGTTTTCGTTTTTTATCATGGAAATATGGCTCCTATAATGATTTCTATTTTTACTGGGGTTATAATTTTTATATACTCTAATATTTCAGAAAAGTTTGCTAGAAATAATAAGCTGACATCTCTAGATATCTTATCAACAAGGTTTTGGCTACTCTTAGTAGGCTGTATAATATACTTTTTTATATTTCATAGTAGAATCCCTGCAGCGGTATATTCAATACATGCATGTTTAGTTTTATTGACAAGCCTAGTATCAATAGCATTTCTAAACATGGTTATACCAATATTTCTATCACAAAGTAGTGTTATACGTATAGGAGCGATAAACAATGCTTATATAATGACTTTGACTCCTGTAGTTGTTTTTATATTGCAGTGGATATTTTTAGGAACGTTATCGATTTATATTTTTATGATATGCCTAATAACTACTCTTTGGTTAAATAAAGGTAATTATAAAAAATATATCAGATTTATGAGTGCTACTTTATCCTCATTTAAGTAAACTCTTGTAAAAAGTCTAGATATTCGTTGATCTATTTTTTAATAAAAATAATTTTTAGCCATCGCCATACATTTGTTTAAGGTTGTGGTTATAAAAATCAAGAATTTCACCATAATCATACTTATCAGTTATTACCTCGATATAAACACCTTTTGTATGTCCTCCTGCATTTTTTAGAGCATTAGCAAGTTCAAGCTCCGTTTTAACCTTGATAGATAGCCAATCTTTACACCCAAAGGCTTTAGGCAAAAGTGTATAGTTTAGCTGAGCTATATCATCATAATTTGGATCTGGATCAAGCTCTAAAGCTCTTTCAACAGTATAACCGGCATTATTTATGCAGATAATTATAGGATTTATATTATATCTTCCCATAACTCCGAGTTCATTGAGAGTTAGTTGATGTGAACCATCACCTGTTAATAATATAGTCCTTGAGTCTGGTTTAGCTAGACCAACTCCTAAAGCAGCAGGTGTTGCCCAGCCAATTGACCCCCATAATGTTTGATTATAGTACTTCGTACCATGAGGTAATGGATATTTAACAAAATTTAAGGATGAAGATCCTGTTTCAACAACAATGTTGTCCGAATTTTTTAAAAAACTACATATTTGTCTATATAAGTTTTCTAATGTGAGGGGCTTTTTTTCTAAGGAGTATGGTTTTATTTTAGGTTTAGAATATTCTGGTTTATAATTTATACTTATTGATGTTTCTAATAGTTCATCGATAAGTTCGGATAAGTAGACATTTTTAAAATAAGCATTATCTGCTTCGACAAAACCAGGGGCTAAATTTATAACCTTATCTATATTAAGATTATTTGTAAAAGCTGATGTATTGAAATCAGACCATAGAGCATCCCCTATATTTAAAACTATATCAGCTTCTTCAACTATTTTTGAAGTACCTTTATCAGAGAGATTACCTGCATAAAATCCAACATAGTTAGGGTGAGTTTCAGATATTACACTTTTATCATGAGGCATTATTACAAAAGGAATATTTAACTTTTCTATCAGGTTAATAGCTTTGTTGGTTAGATTGAAACGATCAAGCTTGATAGATGGTATTGCAACGATTTTTTTTGTACTGCTTAGCTTGTCATGTATAAACTTATAAGCTTTCTTAAGTTGTAAGGTATCACTTTGAATATTAGAGCAATCAAAGTTATCAGGGGAACTATCTGTAACTTTTCTTTTTCCATCATCAAGAGATATGCATATATAGGCAGGTTTACGCTGTTTAAAGGCTTCTGCAATGACTCGATTCATTTCCCTACGAGCATTATCAGGGGTGATTGTGGCAGAGACACAAGCTGTAGTAGCGGAAATATCAAAAAAAGTATCAAACTGACCATCTCCTAATGTGTGGTGAATCTGTCTTTTTTTAGCGACAGCAATATCATTAGGTGTTCCAACTATATGAAATACAACCAGATTTTCTGCTTTTGATCCCATTACTCCATTTAATGCACTAAGCTCTCCAACTGCATATGTGGTAGAGACAATAGAAGCTCCTTTAGCTCGGGCGTAGCCATCAGCTGCATAACTAGCATTTAGCTCGTTAGCATTGATAATGTTTGTTAACTTAGGGTTGTTAATAAGAGCTCTATCAATCGAGAATGAAAAATCTCCAGGGACGCAGAATGAATTTGTGATTCCCAGGTCTACAAGTCTTGCAACAACATATTCAGCTACATTTGTAGCATCAGCTACGGTATTTGAGACTTTCCTTCCTGTTACGTATTCTTGCATAACCTATCTCGTATATTAAATGTGCCTGATGGTAATTTCAAATATACATATGATCATATATATCCACAAGGAGTTTAATAACGAAAGGTATGCTATGTGAGAAAAGGTTAATAATTATTCTTGAGGTTTGCTAAAAGCGTATTTTTCAACTATTTCACCGTTAATTAGGTGCTTTTGGATAATCTCTTCTAAAACCTCTGGAGTACATGAGTGATACCAGATATTATCAGGATGAACTACAGCTATGGGACCATTTTGGCAAATTCTTAGGCAATATGTTTTAGATCTATAAATATGGCCATTTTGCGATAGCTTTAGTTCTTGTAATCTCTTCTTTAAATAGTCCCATGACTTTAGTGAAACTTCACCAGCACAACACTTCTGTCTTTCTTGGTCACAGCATAGAAAGATATGTTTGTTAATATTCTTTAAGCCTAAATTATTAGATTTTGTTTCTAAAGGTATTGGCATTTTATTATCTCCGAATTTAGCTAATGTATTTTTATTAAAATGCGTTTAAAATTTATTCTGTAGATATTAACAAATATGGAGCTGAAATGGAAAATAACATTTCGAATGAAACTTTAGAAAAACTAGCTAAGGTACATATAAAAGATATGCAAAGTAAAAGGCGTTGGAGGCTTTTTAGTAGGATTATAATTATTTTAATTGTATTGATTATCATTGTGCCAGGATTGTTTACATCATCAAAAGATCTAACTTCACATATAGCGTTGGTAAAAGTTCAAGGTGTTATTGCTTCTGATTCAGAGGCTAACGCAGAAAGGATAAACAAGAGTTTAGATGATGCATATGATAGTAAGCTGACAAAAGCAGTTATTGTTGAGATAAATAGTCCAGGAGGTTCACCTGTACAAGCAGATGATATATATTCACATATGAGATATCTACAAAAGAAATATCCGAAAATACCTATGTATGCTGTATGTACTGATGTTTGTGCGAGTGGAGGATATTATGTAGCTGCGGGAGCCAAAGAAATTTATGTAAATAAAATGACAATTACAGGTTCTATAGGAGTTGTGGGCAGCGGCTTTGGCTTTACAGGTCTTATGGATAAACTAGGAATACAAAGAAGAACCTATACATCAGGAACTAATAAAGACTTTTTAGATCCTTTTTCACCAGAAAAACCTAGTCAAACAAAACAGTTTAAAAAGCTTCTTGATGAGACTCATCAGGTCTTTATAAATGCTGTTGAAAAGTCTAGAGGAGACAGGTTAAAAGATAAGTCTATGGCTACAACTTTCTCAGGAGCTCCTTTTAGTGGTATAGAAGCAAAGAAAATGGGACTTGTAGATGGATTTGCATCTATTGATCAGCTAAGAAGAGAGAAATTAAATGATTTGGACGTTGTTGATTATACCCAACCGTTAGATTTCCTCACAGCCGTATCTAATAAATTAGGCAATAGTGTTTATTATAGAGCGTTATCAGAGAGTAGCTTTAGTTTTAAATAAATATTGAAACATGAAAAAACCATGACTATAATCGATAGAGAAAGAACTTTAAAACTAAAAGGATAAGGAAAAACTATGAAAAAAACAGTTTTAGGTGCGGTAATTGCTGGTGGTTTAATGGTTTCTGTTTCAACAGCTATGGCTGGTGGTGTATGCTTTGCAAATGTTCAAGATATTTTTGAGACATCTCCTCTTGGTAAAGCAAAAGTTACAGCAGACCAGCAGAAATTAAAGCCTCAAATGGATAAGCTTAAAAAGACAATCACTACTTTACAACAGAAAGTAAATTCATACACTGTAGAAAAAGATGATGTTGTTTCTGATGATGCTAAAGGCGATAAGTCTCAAGCAAAAGCAGCAGACAAAACAGAAGATCAAGATAAGCAACAAGCACAAGCAGACCTTGAAAAAGCTATGCAACAGTATCAAGATCTAATGAATCAAGTTCAGAAGATGGCTTCTAATGATGCAGATGCATTCAAAGATGCATTAACAAAAGCTTCTGGTGATGTTGCTAAAGATCAAGGCTGTGATGCTGTATTGCCTGCTGAGATGAGCCTATATAATGTAAATGGTATAGATGTAACTAAGCAAGTTATTGCTAAAATGCAGTAAGCTAAATAATAATATTTCGTCTTTCTTCAAATCCGTCTATTTGATTAAATTAAAAGCTTCTTTTTTTTATATCTAAAGCTATGTATAATCTTAGTTTATATTTAGAAATAATTATAAAAGACAATTAAAGTATGGAAAATTTAGGCTATTTCGTTTCACAAAACTTAGTGTTTTGTTTATCTTTTATCTTACTGTTAGTGATATATATAGTTTTTGAGCTAACTCAAACTAAGAAATCTAAATATTCATTATCTGTTGCAGATGCTGTAGTAACTGTAAATAAAGGTAAAGGTGTATATTTAGATCTAAGAGATCAAGAAGCTTTTGCAAAAGCACATATTATAGGTGCTCAGAATATTCAGTTGGGTGAAATTGCACAAAAGCATAACAAGTTAGCTAAATATAAAGCAAAACCTATCGTAGTCTATGGTGATAATGCTACAAAAGCAATGCAAGAGTTGCGTAAAGAAGGCTTTGAGCAAGTATTTGTACTTAATGGAGGCCTAGGTGAATGGATGAAGGCTAGTTACCCAGTTAAATCATTAGCGAAATAAAAATTATTAAGGATCATTAAAATGGATCAACAACCACAATTTCAAATTCAAAAAGTTTATGTAAAAGATCTTTCTTTTTCTATACCTAATTCTGACAAAATATGGGCCACAGCATGGAAGCCAGAGTTACATACTGACTTAAAGGTTGATGCGGTGAATCTTCCAGAAGAAAACACTTATGAAAGTGTTCTAACGCTTGAAATAAAGGTTGAGAATGACGGAATGACAGCCTTTGAGATAGAAGTTAAACAAGCAGGTATTTTTACAGTATCAAATATGCAAGAAGAGCAAATTGAGCATGCTAAAAAAGCATTTTGTCCAAATATCCTTTATCATTATGCACGTGAGGCGGTTTCAGACTTAGTGCTAAGCGGAGGTTTTCCTCAATTATGTTTATCTGCAGTAAACTTTGATGCTATGTACCAAGACTCTTTAAATGAGTCTATCGATGGTAAGCAGCATTAATATATAAATTAGGGATATAATTATGAGTAAAGAAAAAGCTCTAGAGTCAGCTCTTTCACAGATTGAAAAGCAATTTGGTAAAGGTTCAGTTATGAAGCTGGGAGACCAGCAAGCTGCACACGATATAGAAGTAGTCCCATCAGGTGTTATAGCTTTGGATGTGGCATTAGGAATTGGCGGCTATCCAAAGGGTCGTATAATAGAAATATATGGTCATGAATCTTCAGGTAAGACAACGCTTACTTTATTGGCTATTGCTCAGTGTCAAAAGCAAGGCGGTACAGCAGCATTTGTCGATGCAGAACATGCTCTTGATCCTAAATATGCTAAACTTTTAGGTGTTGATGTTGATAATTTAATCGTTTCTCAGCCAGATACAGGTGAGCAGGCTTTGGAAATAGCAGATATGCTTGTACGTTCTGGAGGTGTTGATATCGTAGTTATTGACTCAGTTGCAGCACTAACACCAAAAGCTGAGATTGAAGGTGATATGGGTGATTCTCATATGGGCCTACAAGCAAGATTAATGTCTCAAGCTTTGAGAAAGCTAACTGCTAATATTAAACGCTCAAATACATTAGTTATGTTTATTAACCAGATTCGTATGAAGATAGGTGTAATGTTTGGTAACCCTGAAACTACTACTGGTGGAAATGCTCTTAAATTCTATTCGTCTGTGCGTTTAGAAGTTAGAAAAGGTGGTGCTATTAAAGATGGTACTGATATCAATGGTAATGAGATCAAAGTTAAAATTGTGAAAAATAAAGTGGCTCCTCCATTTAAGCAAGCAGAGTTTGAGCTTATCTATGGTGAAGGTATCTCATTAGAAGCTGAATTAGTAGATTTAGGTGCAAAACATAATATTATAGAAAAATCAGGTGCTTGGTATAGCTATAAAGGTAAGAAGATTGGTCAAGGAAAAGAAAAGGCTAAAGACTATCTAAAAGAAAATACTCAAGAGCGTGATGAAATTGAAAGAGCAATACTTGAGCTTTTATTACCTCATAAATATGCACCACAAGATTCTGAGCCAGCTACTCAAGATGAGCTTATCTAAAGAAAAAAACTATCTTTTTTATCTTCTTGCAAAGCAGGATTATTCACGTAAACAACTTTCTGATAAACTTCTTAGTAGAGATAATATCTCATCACAAGAAATAGAGTCTTTACTTGATGAGTTTGAGAAAAATAAATGGCTATCAGATGAACGTTTTGCTAATGTGTTTATAACAAGTGAGTTATCTAAGCTTCGAGGTAGAAAGAGGGTTATAAATACTGCAGTTTATCAAAAAGGCTTATCTCAAGATTTAGTTATAAGCATTTTAGATAAGCAAGATGTTGATTGGTTTGAGTTATGTCAAAGATGTTTGTATAAGAAATATAAAGATATTAAGCTATTGCAGTCTGATTTTAAATTAAAACAAAAAGCTATGAATTATTTAGCATATAACGGTTTTAGCTTTGACGAGATAGACTTTGCGATTAATGAATCATAGTGACTTTTAAAGATATAATTAAAAAAAGTCAAAAAAATATTTTAAACAGCTTATAAGGTGAGTTTTTTTGCTGTAAGCTGTAGTAGTGTAATTATATAAAGAATATGGGAGATCGAAATGGCAAAAGGAACAGTAAATAAAGTTATATTACTTGGAAGACTGGGTAATGATCCAGAAGTTAGAACTACACAAAATGGTACAATGGTAGCTACTTTGAGTATAGCAACTAATGATGGCATGGGTGAAAATATAACTACAGAATGGCATCGTGTTGTTGTATTTGGTAAAACTGCTGAAATAATTCAAAGATATGCTAGTAAAGGTTCACAGCTTTTTATTGAAGGTAGATTACGCACTAATAAATGGCAAGATAAAAATGGCAATATGCAGTATACAACTGAGATTGTTGCGAATAATTTCCAGTTTGTTGGTGGAGGTAATGCTCAAGCTCAAGGAAATCCTAACCCTAATTATCAGCAAAATAACCAAAGTTTTAATCAGCAATCAGGTGGTAATTTTAACCAAAATCAACAACAACAGCAGAAACAAAATGATATGCCTGACTTTGCAGAAATTAACTCATCTAACTTTGATGATGATATACCGTTTTAGACCTGGTGTAGCTATAACTAATAAGTTGTAAAACTTGAATTTGTTGTCTTTGCTTTGTTTGTTCTTTAAAAGATATATAGTGTATAAAATATTATCATTGGAGCTAGCTATACTTTAAATTGAGAGATATTATGAATCATCATAAGAAGGTCTTGGGTATTATTATGACCCTTTACAGACTTTTGTGTAAATTTTTCATAGGCTACCAATCCTATCTTCAAATTTAATCATAAAATGTGCA
>NZ_JBGCTX010000044.1:0-20103 GCF_041102755.1 Francisella sp. 19X1-34 | reverse complement strand
TTTTCGCTTATTTTAACCTAAAAACACTACTAAACCCTTAATTTACAATGCTTTTAATTCCGAACTGAGGTTAATTAAACATTTTAACAGGATAAAAAACCTGAAAAATGATAAAATTAAATTATTGGTATAAAATGTATTGAAATTTTGAGAAAATAAATATAGGAGATATCTTTTATGAAACTCAAACTATGTACTATAAATTTATTTAACTTTTCCAATGTTAATTTAGAAAAATATATATGTGATTTATTTAAAATAATCTTTGTGCTAATAACAATATTTTTAGTACTACACCTATTTGTATTAAGCAGTATGTTTAAGCTTGGCGTAATATCTACAGATACTTTTGTTATTACAGGTATAGTATATTTACTAAAATATTCTATCAGCTTAGGACTAGTTAGAGCATTTTTAGAAATCCCTGTAGTCTTAAATAAAATATATAAGTCACTCCAAAATAACTCTGAGAATAATTAAGCTGGCTGTTTTGTTGCAGCAATAACTACCTCACGAATATTAATATTTTGAGGTTGGCTATACATGAAGATAGCCGTTCTAGCTATATCATCTGCCACTAGTACACCACCCATAGACTCTTTCCAGCTTTCATAATCTTCTTTAATTTTGTCAGAAGTTGTATGACTTAAAAGCTCAGTTTCAACAGCTCCTGGACAAATTGTCATAACTCTTACATTATCATCAGCAACTTCTTCACGTACATTCTCACTCATTGAAGAAACTGCAAACTTTGTACCTACATAGGCAGCATGATTCGGGAATGACTTTTTACCAGCAATAGAACTTACATTTATTATAGTTCCTGTTTTTCTAGCTTTCATATCACCTAATACTGCTTGCATACCATTAAGTAAAGCTAGTACGTTTACATCGTACATTTTTTGCCATTCAACTGGATCTTGAGTATCAACTTGACCTAAAAGCATTAATCCAGCATTATTTACTAAACAATCAACAGCTCCATACTCAGCTTCAGCATCTTTTATAGCTGCTTTTAGAGCTTGTGAATTTGTTACATCTACTTTACGAATCATTGTATTAGGTAAGTTTAATTCCTGAATCTTCTCTATTCTTCTACCAATAAGCAAAAGTGAATGACCTGCTTCTGAAAAACGCTTAGCAATTGCAGCACCGATTCCTGAACTAGCTCCTGTTATTACTACTAATGATTTTGTCATTTTATTTCTCCTTTTTTGATTAAATTATTTTGTATCACCTTGTTGATTGTAAATTCTATAGAAAGTTATTAGACTAATAAATACCAATAATAATAAAACATTGTTATAAAATAATGAACAATATTCAGTGGAGAGGTATTCAATCTTTTATTTACGTAGCAGAACAGCAAAGCTTTACTAAAGCCGCGGATATTCTTGGTATAGCTAAATCAAATCTTAGTCAAAGTATAAAAGACCTAGAAAATCAACTTAAAGTCCAGCTTTTATATAGAAGTACTCGGCACGTTAGGCTTACCGAAATAGGCCAAGAATATTACCAAAAATGTAAAAAAGCTTTTCATGATCTAGATATAGCAACACAGCTTGCTACTCAAGAAAGTAGTGAATTAAATGGAAATATCAAAATAAATTGTGTAGGTGGTATTATTGGTGAAAGTGTTATCGCACCAATACTACTTAAGTTCCAACAACAAAATCCAGCTATAAAAATACATTTAGATTTTTCAAGTAATAGAATAAATCTCTTAGATAGTGATTATGATTTAGTTATCCGTATGGGTAATCTACCTGATTCAAACTTAATAATATCTCCTCTACGAAAAGTCTCAACAAAATATGTTGCTAGCAATGATTTTATAAAACAATATGGTCAAATCACACATCCAAAGCAGTTAGAAAAACTCCCTCTAATCTACGGTAGTGTCAAGCAGTGGTTTTTTAAATCAGGTATAAATAACTATACCCTTAATATTCATAATAATGGTATCTATGTTGCTAATGGCAAGGTTATGAAACAAGCAGCTTTATTAGGCCTTGGAGTTACTCGACTAGTAGATATATACGTAGATGCTGATATTAAAAATAAAAACCTTGTTGAAATACTACCTGAATATACAGAAATCACCCAGCTATCTATAGTGTCTTTACCAGTAAAATATCAGCTAAAAAGAATAAACACCCTTATAAAATACATAAAGCAATATTTCAATGAAAAATATTCTGAATTTTTGATTTAAATTATAAACCTAATCTTTTTGAGTTAATCTTTTATAACGAATAGTTATCTTTTTAAAATTACTTTTAATTTTATCTCTAGTATATTGATTCATATCTTCATATAAGCCAAGAGCATATTTATCTCTTTTAAGATCTAATACTCTATAGCTTCTTAAACTTAATAGTAGTTCATCCATAAGCAACAAAACTCTTTTACACTCACGGTAATTTTCTTTGCTTAAGAATTCATACTTAGCATCATATAGCAAATCATTAAGCTTAATACTTCTTTCTATCAACGGCATGATTTTACGATTAGATATAGTTTCATCTATATTCTCTACTATATTTTTTAGTCGCAAATATGACTCTTCCATTTCTTTAACAACAATATGTAGAAACTTACGCCCTCGAGTCAGGTATGTAACTAATACAATACTTGATGTTCCGATTAAGATACATAATATTCTAGCTATGAAAGTATATTTATTCCAAGTCTCTAATAGTCCAAAGAACATTACTATATAAATATGAATAAAAAAGACACTAGTTGCATAATTTATGAATGCTGTATACATATTTAAGCAAAGACCTATTATGCACAGAATTGCAACTACAAGAAAATAAGAATCCCCATGAATATCTTTTTGTATTAAAAAGAGTATTGCCGAACCAAAAGTAGTACCTAAAATACAAAACATAATAATATACTTTGCTCTTGTATATATCACATTTGTACTGCTACTAGCAGATACACTTGCTATAGCTATCACAACCCAATATATTCTAATTAAAAACTCATGCTGACCGATTAACGTGAAAAATATATAAGAGAATGATAAACCTATCGTTGTAGCAATTAATACTCTTACTGATAACAAAGTTGTATCAGATAAGTTAAATCTGATTTTCAATAATTTCAAAATACGCCTCTTTTATATTTTGTAAACCAATTAACATATTCTCTAATAATAAAATGCTATCAAATAATAATTTACTTTTATCTTTATTATTTAGATATTTCATAGTATAGAAATTCTTAAATTCAGATTGCAACCCCATTACTTTTGCTATTTTCTTATCTAATATTTTCTCATCATAAACTACATAATTTGTTAATCTAATAGTCTCTTTAAATAATTCTTCTAGTTTATATATTAAAGCTTGCTCTTGCTTTGTATCATTAAATGCAAGACTCATATATTTCAAGCTAATTCTTTTATAACTAAGTATAAACTTCTCATATAACCTATTTAAAAGTATTATATTATGACAGAAATATCTCCAACGCTCATGATCAGCTTTTTTTAATGACATTAGTCCATGGTTTTGCAAAGAAATCACTGTATTGAATTTTTCTTTGCTAAATTTTATTATTTTTGCTTTAGTAAAGTTACGATATTTTACATTTTCAAACTCTTCGAGGTAGCTCTTATTAAAAACATTAAAAAAACCACTAATTATCACCTGTATTTCACCATATCCTATAACCTTATACTGACTTATAAGCAAAGTATAAAATGCTAAAACAATTAAAAATGCTGTAAAAGTAAACTCCATGTGCTTATCTGCTTCTAATGGAAATCTAAAAAAACAAATACTCATCATAATAACAAGCATTACCGGAAAAATTAAAAAAGCCTCTCCAAATCTACGAATCCAAAACGCTATAAATATAATAGGCAGAAATAACAAGAAATTTTTATCCAACAGTAAATGTACATAGGGAGAGATATTTATTGCTATTACAGAGAAAAACACGTACAAGAAAAATGCTTTTTTCTTTGACTCAATACTACCTGTCAATATAGCCGCTGTCATATTAGCTATAAATAAAATATCTAAAATTATGACATTTTCATTAATTCCTAAAAAAATTGTTATTGCTAAAAAAATAAATAGAATTAATGCCAATTTAAGTGCCGCATTACGAAAAGCTCCTGTAGGATCTCGATCTATATATTTATGATAGATTTCATTAAGTTTAATCACTATAGATCCACTTTTTTAAAAAAAACTTAATACAAATTATATTGTAAAAGTTAAATAATTAATATCAGCTAAGTAGTTATTTTTATAATAAAATGTAGTAAAATCTAATTGATAAAAATAATATAAAATTGCTTATACTTAATTATGATTTATAGTAATACTTACGATGTTATAGTTGTTGGCGGCGGTCACGCAGGAGTTGAGGCAGCTGCTGCATCAGCTAGAGTAGGTGCTAAAACACTTTTATTAACTCACAACATTGATACTATAGGGCAAATGTCATGTAATCCTGCCATTGGTGGTATAGGGAAAGGTCATTTAGTCAAAGAGATAGATGCTATGGGTGGTATCATGGCCAAAGCCATTGATATGGCAGGTATCCAATTTAGAATTCTTAACTCACGTAAAGGCCCTGCAGTTAGAGCAACTAGAGCCCAAGCTGATAGGGTTTTATATAAAAAAGCCATAAACTCTTTAATTAACAACCAAGATAACTTAGAAGTCTTTCAAGACTCTGTTGATGATCTTGTTGTTGAAAATAATATTGTAACAGGAGCTGTAACAAAAACAGGAATTACTTTTAGAGCTAAAAAAATAATTCTAACTGTAGGTACATTCCTTGGTGGTAAAATACATATTGGTAAAGTTTCTAACTCTGGTGGCCGTGCGGGAGATCAACCCTCAAATGCTTTAGCCGCGCGTCTAAGAGCACTTCCTTTTAGAGTTGATAGACTTAAAACTGGAACACCTCCTCGTATAGATAGAAGATCTGTTGACTTTAGTGTAATGGATGTCCAACCTGGCGACTCCCCAGCACCTTATTTTTCATTTTTCTCAAAAGGTAAAATAAACCACCCAGAACAAGTTCCTTGTCATATCACTTATACTAATCCTAAAACACATGAGATTATAACTAGTAACCTTGATAAATCTGCTATGTATAGTGGCTTAATCGAAGGAATTGGGCCTCGCTATTGCCCTTCTATTGAAGATAAAGTCGTTAGATTTGCAGATAAGGATAGACATCAAGTTTTTGTCGAACCAGAAGGATTAAATAGTATAGAGCTGTATCCGAATGGGCTATCAACAAGCCTACCATTTGAAGTCCAGTGTAAATATATCCGCTCAATAAAAGGCTTTGAAAACGCTTTTATTATGCGACCAGGGTACGCAATTGAATACGATTTTTTTGATCCAAGAGATTTAAAGCCAACTTTAGAAACTAAATATATTAAAAACTTATACTTTGCAGGTCAAATAAACGGTACTACAGGTTACGAAGAAGCTGGAGCTCAAGGCCTTGTTGCAGGGATTAATGCAGCCATAAGCATTGATAGTGATAAATCATGGTATCCGACTAGAGCAAATAGCTATATTGGTGTTCTTATCGATGATCTTATTACCAAAGGGACAAAAGAGCCATATAGAATGTTTACTTCTCGAGCTGAGTATAGACTCATACTACGTGAAGATAATGCTGATTTACGTCTATCAGATGTTGCATGTGAGCTTGGCCTTTTAAGTAATGAAGATGAGAAATATTTCCTAGATAAGAAAAACTCTATCAATGAAAATATCAAAATAATGAAAAATACCTGGATAGGTCCTCAAACACAAAAAGCTCGTGACTTAGAGAAGTTTTTAGATAAAAAAATGACTCGAGAAAGTACACTTTTTGATTTATTAAAACGTCCAGAGTTAGATTATAAAAAACTGCAGCAAATACCTGAGTTAGACTTAAATCTAAATAGCGAGGCTATAATAGAACAAATAGAGATTTCAGCAAAATACTCTGGATATATAGAGCGTCAAAGTAAAGATATAGCAAAACTATCTGTTTTTGAACAAAAGCCAATACCTTTAGACTTTGATTATTCGCAAGTTAATGGCTTATCAAATGAAGTCTTACAAAAACTTACTGAGCAAAAACCTACTACATTAGGCGAAGCATCAAGAATTCCAGGAGTCACACCAGCTGCTATATCTCTACTAACTATTTACATGAAAAAAACAGGATTTATAAAATAGGAGTGGCTATGACAAAAAAGTTTTTTAAAATAATTTTTCTTACTTGTTTAATAGCAACTCTGTTTTCATGCGCTACTAGGCAAAAGTATATAGATCAACAAAAAGCATGGATTGGCAAAAGTATTAATGGATACATAAAAGAATTCGGTTATCCTCAAAATGTAATTCAAGTTGTTCCAAACCCTGACATTGAAACATATGTATATATTAGAAAAGCTATAAATGCTGGCTCAATACAACAAGCGGGTAATCCTATGAATAGTTTAATTATGGCAAATAGAGATCCTCGTTTTGTCCAATTTGGAGCTCTAATGTGTACAACATGGGTGTCTGTAAATAAAGACACCAAAATAATTAAAAATATCACTTTTCGTGGAAACTACTGCGCAATAAACTAAAAAACTAGGAAAATAAATGAATATTAAACAGACATCTACTCCTTTAGTTATAGGCCTTGTTTCAACCGCAACGTGTTTTAGCTTTAGCTTTTTCACTAATGTCTTTAAATATAATGGACTTGAATTCTTTTATGCATATATAGCTTTTTTAATACTACTTTGCTATCCGATGAACATAGTTGCAATATATTTACAAAAAAGTCTACCTCAACTAAATTCACACGGTAAACTAATTACTCATATTACCGGAACATCTAGACTTAAGCCAATAAGCATACTACTTTCTGGAGCAATGATAATTCTAGTTTCATTAGTAATGTTCAATATGGCAACATATGTTTTAGATTTCTTTGATAATATCCCTGCCATTGATAGACTTAGTGATGCTAGTTTAAAATTCAGTACAGACCTACCATTATACTCATCCTTAGCTGCCGTATTTATTGTTATCTTTATACTATTTAGTCTAGCTAATGCTGAAAAAATAAGCCTTAATAACCTACTTAAAACAACTGCTCACATATCTTTATATCTAGTCATCATTTTAATGCTAATGGTAATATATCTACCTCAAAGTATAAGTGGTATTCGTGATTTCTTATTTGAGCTAAATTATCAGAATACTGAACAGCTTCGTAGTATGTTTGGACTTGCCCTAGTATATGCTATTTTAAGTAATTTTATATCTATAGCTTTTTATAAAAATATCATAAACATCGTTGACAATGATTATAAGAAACTCAAAGTTGCTGCTTTTAAGAGTGTTTTTTATAATATTCTTTTCTCGCTTATTATATGTATCACAATATACTCAATGCTAGGCAACTATAGGACTTATTTTCAGCCTAATGAAACTATGCCTATAGAATTAGTATTCCAAATTGTTAAAGCAAATTCACCAACATTCTATTTATTACTTGAAGTTGTATTTACAACTCTGAACCTTGTTGTGTTTATTGCTGCTTTAAAATATATTTATAGATTAGGTGATAACATCTACACAAAGCTTCTTTTCCTAGTAATACCACTGATAATGACTATTGGTCTTATTGAAACAGGAATAGCATATATAGACTTTTCAGATATGTTTGGCTTCCATCTTCTAATAATATTTCTATTTTTATTTGATGTTTTTGTTATCGGATGGATCTATGATGCTCAAAAATTAAGTTATGAAATCTTAAAACACACAGATACAAAGCTTTCACCAGTATTTAATATAATGTTACGTATAGTTATTCCTTTAATTTGTATATTTGTGGCTATTGGATATATATTTTTACCAATGTCAATAATGTGGCAGTTTATAGCTACTATTGCATGTATAATTATTTATATTGTAAAAGGAAGCGTTTTTAGTAACATACTTAATCAGAGAAAATTTTAGAAATGTTTTTTAATAGAAAAAATAATCAAGACGAATTAAAAAAAGCTGCAGCCATTGAAGCTGCTAAACATATAAAATCAGAAATCACTTTAGGTGTTGGTACAGGTAGTACAGTTGGATTTCTTATACAAGAATTAGTCAACTATAAAGATAAAATAAAAACAGTTGTGTCAAGCTCTGAAGACTCAACAAAAAAGCTTAAAGAATTAGGTTTTGAAGTGGTTGATCTTAACCATGCTGGAGAAATTGACTTATACATTGATGGTGCTGATGAATGCAACAACCATAAAGAACTTATCAAAGGTGGTGGCGCTGCCCTTACACGTGAGAAGATATGTGTGGCTGCTGCTAAAAAATTTATCTGTATTATTGATGAGTCTAAAAAGGTAAATACTCTAGGTGAGTTTCCTCTTCCTGTTGAAGTTATTCCTATGGCTAGAAGCTATGTTGCTAGAGAGATAGTTAAGCTAGGTGGCCAACCTGTATATAGAGAACAAACTATTACAGATAATGGCAATGTTATCCTAGATGTCTATAATCTAAAAATTGATAATCCTTTAAAACTTGAAAGTCAATTAAATCAAATTACAGGTGTTGTCACTAATGGCATCTTTGCTCTTAAACCTGCTGATATTGTTATTATGGCTAAGAAAGATGGAAGTATGGAAAGTTTTTAGTCATTTATTTTGGTAATGGGATAAATTCTTTCTCATCATCATATACTTTATTAAACTTGCCATTTAACCAATCATCCTTTGCTTTTTCAATTCTTTCTCTACTACTTGAAACAAAATTCCACTCAATAAACCTATGAGAAAGTTTATCTCCACCAATTATAACAATTTGTGTATCAGATAAAGCAGACAGTTTAGATATTTCTTGGGTATCTATCACAAGCATAGTATGACTTTCTATAATCTTTTTGTCATACTCAACCTTACCCTTAATTACATAAATGGCTAACTCTTGTTCAGTTGGCAATGTAATGACTTCATTATTAGGAATATTAATTTCAATATATAAAGTACGGCAATATGTTTTAACTGGAGATTTATATCCATAAGCATCACCCATTAATAGCTTAAAACTTGCTCTATCAATAGTAAATTTTGGTAGCTCTTCACTATTATAATGGTAAAAAACTGGAGATACTTCTTCATACACTTTAGGTAAAGCATGCCAAAGCTGTAGACCATGAAGAATACGATTTTTTAATTTAATCTCTTCTCTTTCACGTTCAGAGTGAGTTATACCTTTACCAGCTACCATAAGGTTTATTTCACCTGGTAATATCAGCTGAGCACTTCCTAGTGAATCCCTATGGTAAATCTCACCTTCAAATAAATATGTAACAGTTGCTAAATTAATATGAGGGTGAGGCCTAACATCCATAGAATCATTAGCTAACAATTCAACTGGACCAAAATGATCAAAAAATATCCATGGGCCGATCATTCTTTGTTTTGCTGTCGGTAAAAGTCGTCTAACTTCTAAGCTACCTATATTACTAGATTTTACATTAATTATCTGTTTAATTTTCATATAGACTTCCTCATTATTTGGCTCTAGCTACTTCTCTTATGAAACTATCTACTTTTTCCTCTATTGTAGCCCAAGAAGTAACTAATCGTACCATTGAGCTTTGCTCATCGATTTCATTCATGATAAAAAAAGTAAATTGCTCCTGAAGAGTTTTAATTAAAGTATTTGGAAAAATCGCAAAAATTTGATTACTCTGTGTAGGTTGTAATAATTTGAAACCTGAATCAGTTATTCCTTGCGAAAGCTTTTCTGCCATTTTATTAGCATGACTAGCTAACTCAAAGAAAAGATTATTAGAAAATAATTCTCTAAACTGAAGGCCTAGGACTCGGCCTTTTGCTAGTAAAGCTCCACGTTGTTTAATATTAAAATCAAACTCCTCAGCCAATATTTTATTTGGAATAACTATAGCTTCCCCAAATAGAATACCTGTTTTAGTACCACCAATCCAAAATATATCTGCAAATTCTACAATATCTGCTAGAATTAAATCATTATTTTTAGCTGTCAAAGCGACACCTAATCTTGCGCCATCAATAAATAATAATAAGTTGTTATGCTTACATACTTTTGATAACGCTTGTAGTTCAGCCTTCGTATATATGGTTCCAAGCTCTGTTGAATTTGATATATAGACCAATTTTGGTTTTGCCATATGTGGAGCATGAGAGTTATTCTTAAGAACCTCTTTAATATCATTTGAGGTTAATTTTCCATTTTCTGAATTAACAGAAATTATCTTATGCCCTGTAGCCTCAATTGCTCCAGCTTCTCGCAAAGCGATATGTCCACTACTAGCAGAGATTACAGCCTCATAAGGCTTTAAAATACTAGAAATACAAATTAAATTAGCAAGTGTTCCTCCTGCTACAAAATGTATAGCAACATTATCTTTACTAAAATGTTTACTAATCAGTTTTTTTGCGTGATAAGAATACTCATCATTTCCATAAGCTATTTGCTGAATATGATTAGTATCATTTAACACTCTAAGAATATTAGGATGGCATCCTTCACTATAATCATCCATGAAACTATACTTTAACATAAAAATTCCTTTCAATTTTTAAAACAAACTCGTTTATAGTATATGGTATATACCGTTATTTTAAGCTATCTTATTATGTATTAATCTATTATTTTCATAAATTTAGGAAATCATTATGTTATCAGGTGCTCAACTTGTAGTTAAATGTCTAGAAAGTCAAAAAGTCGAATATATCTTTGGTATTCCTGGTGCAAAAATCGATGCCGTTTTTGATGCTTTAGTCGATTCAAACATTAAAGTTATTTTGTGTAGACATGAGCAAAACGCTGCTTTTATGGCTGCTGCATATGGTAGAGTTACTGGTAAACCAGGAGTTGTATTAGTTACTTCAGGTCCTGGCGTAGCAAACTTAGCTACAGGACTTCTAACAGCAACTACAGAAGGAGATCCAGTTGTTGCTCTGGGAGGTAATGTTCCATTGAATATGAAGTTTAGAGAAACTCATCAAAACACTGATAATGCAAAACTACTTGATACTGTTACAAAATCATCTATTGAGATAACAACTGCTGATATTATTCCTGAAGCTATAGCAAATGCCTTTAGACTCTCAAAATCCCCTCAAGCAGGATCATGCTTTATAAGTCTTCCTCAAGATATACTTTCTAATCAAACTCAAGCTATACCATGCTCCAATCTACTAAATATTAACTATGGACATGCAAATAAAGAAGAAGTTACAAAAGCTTGCCAATATATTGCTGATGCTAAAAGACCAATTTTACTTTTAGGACAAGAAGCATCAAGACCCGAAAATACAGAAGCTATTATTAAGCTTATACGTAAATATCAAATCCCAGCAATATCAACATATCAAGGAGCAGGAGTTATCCCTAAAAATCTTTTATTTTGTTTTTATGGTAGAGTTGGATTATTTAAAAACCAACCTGGAGATAAACTACTTCAAAAATCTGATTTAGTAATAACTGTAGGATTCAATCTATGCGAATATGATCCTGAGATTTGGAACGTAAACTCATCTAAAAAAATAATTCATATAAACTATCATCCTGCAAACATACATGCAACATATCAACCTGAATGTGAGTTACTCGGAAACATAAAAGAAAATATTAAACACTTATCAAATCGCATAACAGATATTAGTATTCACTCATATAAAAACCTTCAAGATGAATTATTTGACAAAATCAGAGAAGGTAGAAGTAAAATAGGTAAAAATAATACTATACATCCTCTAAGATTTATTTATGAACTTAATAAGATTATAGATGATGATACAATTATCTGTTGTGATGTAGGGTCTGTATATATGTGGCTGGCTAGATATCTAATATCTCATAAGCCTCATCAACTATTATTTAGCAATGGCCAACAAACCTTAGGTGTCGGGCTACCTTGGGCAATGGCTGTGAAGCTATCCAACCCTAATAAAAAAGTAATAAGTATTTCTGGTGATGGAGGATTCTTATTTTCAGCAATGGAGCTAGAAACTGCAGTTCGAGAAAATATCAATATAATCCATTTTGTCTGGAGAGATGGTAGTTATGATATGGTAAAAGAACAACAAGAAATGAAATATAAAAGAGAAGCTTCTGTTGAGCTTGGGAAAATTGATATACCAAAATTTGCAACGGCTTTTGGTGCTAATGGAGATCAAATAAAACAACCTGAAGATATTACAAAAATATATAATAATTACTTAAATTCTAACAAACCTACTGTAATAGACATAGAAATAGATTATTCTGATAATATTGATCTATTTACAAAAGCTCATGAGGCAAATTTAGGTAATTAATCATGATTTTCTTTGAAAAGCAAAATAATAATTCACAAACTCTAACATATATTGGCCATGTTGATAATGTTATTCAAGGCGTTGTCCCAGAAGAACTCAAACATAAACGCTTTCTTGCTAGTGATTTCGATTATGGTTTTGAGCTTGGTTCACCACAAAGCGTTTATAACTTAGGTGAATGTATTTTACTTAATAATATGATCTATTCCTCGCGAACAGATATAAGTCGTACAGAAAGAGACCCTCTAATGTGGGGACCTGAATTTGTTACCACAGGAATTTTTCTTATCCCTAAGAATACTCCCGTTAACTACTATGTTAAATATTTTTCCTTTGATCAAGAATACTCTTTAGCTGATATATATAAACAGATATATCAACAATTAAAATCTCCATTTGCTGTAGTTGGTTGCGCACAATTTTCAACGGTAAATGCTGAAGCTATAGCTAAAGCACCAATAAACCAAGAAAATATATTTAATAACTCTAATAATTACTATGATGAAAAAGAATATAAAGAAAATGATGTTAATTTTGCCATCATGGGCGTTGTTAGCAATTTCCATGATAAAAATCTAACAAAGGTTAATAAAGAACTATCTTCTGTTTTATATAACAATCCTTTTGCAAGCAAGAATGAGCTTTTAACTCATACTCATGGCCTAATGCTAAACAGGTCAATTATTGATATTGATAAAGTACAGCCTAAAAATGCAAAAGAAGTGCTACATATCCAAGATAGATCTTTAGTACGCTATATTAAGCTAAAAGTTTATAAAATAAATGGATTAATAAAGTACGCCTAAGCTCTATTTTTCTTCTTTTTATAATAGGCTTTAAATATAAAAGGTATTAAAGACATCAAGCCTAATACGCTCAAAGCAAGTACAAATTTATAATCAACAAAACTATTAACCGTATCTGCAGCTAAGCTATCTTTAAAATGTACTCCAAACCAAACATATATAAATGTAAAAGGTATAATCCCCAGCAAAGTAGTAAAAAAGAAAATACTATTTTTAACATTTAAAATTGCAGCTAACACATTGGGGATAAAAAAAGGCATTGGTACTAGTCTTGCGACAAATAAAACTAAAATAGGATGCTTAACTACTAAGGATTTAAATTTTGAAACAACCTTAATTTTTGAATTACTAGAACTTTCGCCCCAAGTGTATTTTATGATCAAGAACGTTAACGTAGCACCTATCGTAGCCGAGAACAAAGAAATTATAAACCCTAGATATAGCCCAAATAATAGCCCAGCTAGTATCTTTAAAAAGGGCTTAATAGGGACTGAGAAAAAAACTGTTGCAATATATATTAAGGCATATGTAAAAGACGATACTATAATATGCTCATTGACATATAAATTTGCTCTATTATAAGCTAACTTTAATTCATTTAAATTAAAATATTTAAATCCGTCTAGAATAAAAAATAAGAATATTCCTAGACTAAAAAATACTACAAGAGATAATCTTTTGATAAGTAAAGGATTTAAGTGTTTCACTTAAGTTTTGAAAATTAGAATATATTATTAATCAATAGATTTTTAAGCTAAAGCAGCTTTTGCTTTTTCTACAACAGCAGTAAATGCATCTTTGTTGTATACAGCTAGTTCAGCTAGTGCTTTTCTATCTAGCTCAACACCAGCTTTGTTTAAGCCGTTGATTAATTGGCTATAGCTAATATCGTGTTGTCTAGCAGCAGCATTAATACGAACGATCCAAAGTGATCTGAATGTTCTTTTCTTAACTTTACGGTCTCTATAAGCATATTGACCTGCTTTAATTACAGCTTGTTTAGCTACTCTATATACTCTTGAACGAGCACCGTAGTAACCTTTAGCTTGTTTTAAAACTTTCTTATGACGTGCGCGTGCTGTTACGCCTCTTTTTACTCTTGACATAATTTAATCTCCACTTTAAAAATTGATAAACAAATCTGCGTTCAATATTATGCGTAAGGCATTTGTTGAACTAAGCTAGGTGCGTCAACCTTAGCTACTTGATTCATACCTCTTAAATGACGTTTTCTTTTAGTTGTCATTTTAGTGTTGATATGAGCACGATTTGCACAACGGTGTTTGAATCCACCTTTACCAGTCTTTTTAAAGCGCTTAGCAGCACCACTCTTAGTTTTTAACTTAGGCATTTTTAAATACTCCGCATTGTATTAATTGTTATTTTTATTTACTACTTTTTCTTTGGTCCTAAAACCATAATCATTTGACGACCTTCCATTTTAGGTTGGTGTTCCACTACACCATGATCAGCAGCATCGTTTGCCATACGCTTAAGCATTTCCATACCTAACTCTTTGTGTGACATTTCTCTACCCCTGAATCTCAGCGTAACTTTTACTTTATCGCCTTTTTCTAAGAACTTTATCAGGTTGCGTAGTTTTACCTGATAGTCCCCTACATCAGTCACGGGTCTAAGCTTTACTTCTTTTACCTGTGTCTGTTTTTGGTTCTTTTTAGCTTGTGCTTTTTTCTTACCTTGTTCAAATAAGTACTTACCATAGTCCATCAAACGACAAACTGGTGGCTTAGCATTTGCTACCATTTCAACCAAATCAACATCAGCCTCTTCAGCTAATGCTAAAGCTTCATTGATCGATACAATTCCGATTTGCTCTCCATCAACACCAACTAGACGCACCTCTCTGGCTTTTATTTGCTCATTAATAGGTGCTTTTTTATCCGTTTTAATAACTTTTTTCCTCCACAGAAATTATTATTTTTTAGCTTTTATTTGCTCTTTTAAAAAAACACAAAAATCATCTACCGACATCTGCCCTAGAGTCTCACCATTATGTTTTCTTATATTTACAACTTTTTGCTCTTGTTCATTTTTACCAAGAATAACAAGGTAAGGAACGCGTAAAAGAGTATGCTCACGTATTTTAAACCCTATTTTCTCATTTCTCAAGTCTATTTTTGTACGAATACCATTTTTTTCTAGAGTTTCAAAGACTTCTTTACAGTATTCATCTTGATAATTACTAATTCCTGTTACAACAACTTGAGTTGGAGTCAGCCATAATGGTAAATTGCCTGCATAATGCTCAATAAGCATACCAATAAACCTCTCTAAAGAGCCAACTATAGCTCTGTGTAGCATTACTGGAACTTGCTTATCACCATTTTTATCAATATAAGTAGCACCTAACCTATCAGGCATTGAAAAATCTAGCTGTATAGTACCACACTGCCAACTTCTACCAATAGCATCCTTTAGATGGAACTCTATCTTAGGTCCATAAAAAGCACCCTCTCCCGGTAATAAATCATAAGAAACCTCATTAGCCTCTAAAGCATTTTTAAGCATTTGCTCAGATTTATCCCAAGTTTCATCATCACCTATTCTATTTTCAGGTCTTAGGGCAATCTTTACATCAAAATCATTAAAGCCAAAATCTTTATATACTTCAAAACATTGCTTAACCATTAAGATAACTTCTTCTTCTACCTGTTCAGGTGAACAAAAAATATGGCCATCATCTTGAGTAAAGCTTCTAACTCTCATCAATCCATGTAAAGACCCTGATGGCTCATTTCTGTGTACTATACCAAACTCAGCCATTCTAATCGGTAGATCACGATAGCTATGAAGCTTAGTGTTATAAACCTGCACACAAGTTGGGCAATTCATAGGCCTAATTGCAAAATCTCTATTCTCAGATTTTGTTGAAAACATATTTTCAGCATATTTTGAAGCATGGCCAGATTTTTCCCATAAGCTAAAATCTGCTATTAATGGAGTACGAATCTCACCACAACCATATTTATTGTTAGAAGCTCTCATATAGTCTTCTACTTCACGCCAAATTCTAGTTCCATTATCATGCCAGAAAGCTATTCCTGGAGACTCTTCTTGGAAATGAAATAAATCTAAAGCCTTACCAATCTTTCTATGATCGCGTTTTTCTGCTTCTTCTAACATATGAAGATATTGCTCTAAGTCTTCTTTAGTAGCCCAACAAGTCCCATAGATTCTAGTTAACATTTCATTATTAGAATCACCTCGCCAATATGCCCCAGCTAGCTTAGTTAATTTAAATGCTTTTAAAACCGCAGTACTTGGAATATGAGGGCCACGGCATAGATCACTAAACTCACCTTGAGTATAGATTTTAATTTGCTGATCTGCTGGGATACTATCAATTATATCAACCTTATAATTTTCACCTTGAACTTTAAAAAACGCTATAGCCTCATCTTTAGAAACAACTTTATAGCTAACTGGAGTACCTTTTTTAGCAAGCTCCTTCATTTTTTTCTCTATTTTTGGCAGATCCGACTCACCAATAGTATCTTTAAAAGAAAAATCATAATAAAAACCATTTTCAACAACAGGGCCTATAGTTACCTCTGTCTTGGGATACAATTCTTTAACTGCATGAGCCAAAAGATGAGCACACGAATGACGTAGAATTTCTAGACCTTCAGAGTCTTTTATCGTAATGAGTTTTAACTCACAATCATTCTCAATCGTATCTTTTGCATCTGTTAACTGACCATTTACATACACTCCTACGGTCGCTTTAGCTAAACCTGGAGAAATAGATTTTGCAACTTGTAATGAATTAACGCCTTTTTCAAACTCTTTTATAGAGCCATCAGGAAATGTAATGTTTATCATGTTTTTTCTTCTTTTTTAATTTAATATAAAATTACGCACGAGCTATATTATATGGTATAGAGTCAGTTATGTAAATTACTTATCATGCTTAGTATTAGAGTGGGAAACTTTAAATAGAAATAATAAATAACTATCAAAAATGTTGAAAATTTCTTAGTTATCTAGTCTATCAAAATCATCATTATAGACTACATGCATTGTTGCTATAACTTTATTTGTATTATAAAGACCTTGATAACTGTTCATTACAGCTCTACATTTATTATTATATTTTTCGTTACACAATTTTAGATAGTATTTACAAAAATCCACGGATATTTTTGTATGAGTTTCATACTCAATACCTTTCTTAGGGTTGTATATCTTACAATAATCAAGATACTTTTCTGATGCAAAAGCATTAAAATATAAAAAAGTTAAAAAAATTAGTATAAGATGATTCTTATTCAACATGATTTTTATAATCTTCTGGCTTCAAAAGATTATGTATCTCTTGTCCGTCACTAAGCTCTATTTCAAATATCCAACCAGCTGTATAGCATGATTCATTAATAAGCTTAGGATTATTAATTAACTCTTCATTAACTTTAATAACCGTCCCAGATAGTGGTGAATAAATATCAGAAGCTGTTTTAACAGACTCAATAACACAAATCTCATCGTCTTTAGAATAGTTCTGACCAACTTTTGGCAGATCTACATAGACAATTTCGCCAAATTCATTTTGAGAATAATCATCAATCCCTACTCTTGCAATATTATCTTTGACTTCTACCCACTCATTAGATTCTGTATACAAATAATTTTGATTAATTTCTGGCATATTTCCTCTTTATAAACCGAGTTTTTTTATTTTAGCTAATTGATGATAATAGCATAAAAATACTTTAAAATTAATTTGTAAAAAACAAATTTTTAGTTATTAAAATATATGAATCTTGAAAATAAAAATATCATTATTACTGCAGGTGGAACAGGTGGTCATATATATCCAGCATTAGCTGTAGCTGAATTATTAAAGCTACATAAAGCTAATGTTACATGGGTTGGAACCCCAAATAGTATGGAAGCTAATATAGTACCTAAATACTTTAATATCCAATTTATAAAGTCCTCAGGCGTTCGAAGAAAAGGAGTAATAAAAAAAATCTCATTCCCGCTAAAATTAATAATTAGTACAATCAAGGCGCGCTCAATACTAAAAAAATTTAAAACTGATCTAGTAATTGGATTTGGTGGCTATGTTTCTGGGCCAATATGTCTTGCAGCCGTTCAAAATAAGATTCCTATTATAATACATGAGCAGAATGCAAAAATTGGCCTCACAAATAGAATATTAGCAAAATTAGCTAGCAAGATATGCTTAGCATTTGATATAGATAATATCAAAGATCATTTCTCTGAAAAACAGCTAGCTAAAACAAAAGTTGTTGGCAACCCTGTAAGAAAGGATATAGTTGAGTTAAATGACAAGACTAAAGATTTCTCTGATCCCCAATTTAAAGTTCTTATCTTGGGTGGTAGTCAAGGAGCAAAAGCAATAAATGAAATAATTCCAAACTTAATCATAAAAGCTAAAGAACAAGGTATTGATATCAAAGTATGGCACCAAACAGGTAAACTAACACTCGAACAAACTAAAGATAGCTACAAAAATATCCCAGCTGGGAATATTAAAGATATCTCAGCATTTATATTTGATATGGCAGAGGCATATACATGGGCAGATTTGATAATTTGTAGAGCTGGTGCACTAACAGTATCAGAATGTGCTGTTGCAGGTTTACCAGCAATATTTATACCACTACCATCAGCGGTAGATGACCATCAGTTTTTCAATGCTCAAAATATTGTCAAAAATGGTGCTAGCTTTTGCTTAAGACAACAAGAGATGACTTTAGAAAATTTAATAGATATAATAAAGCCGCTATCACGAAATAAAGCTCAACTTGAAAAAATGTCACAAATTGCAAAAAAAACATTGATAAAAGACTCAAGTGAACAAATATTAGAATGTGTAAAAGAAATTTTAAATAAGAATAATTAAGGATCTAAAATGAACTTTGATATGTCAAAGCTAATGCAACAAGCTCAAAAAATGCAAGAACAAATGAAAAAAGCTCAAGAAGAACGTGACAGTATGGAAGTTACTGGAGAATCTGGAGCTGGGCTTGTAAAAATAACAATGACAGGAAAGTATGATGTTAAATCTGTAAATATCGACAACTCTTTAATGAGTGAAGATAAAGAAATGCTAGAAGATTTAGTTGCTGCTGCAGTTAATAGTGCAGTTAAAAAGGTTGAAGAAAACTCTTCATCTACAGATATTCAACAAATGGCAAAAGATGCTGGTATTGACTTACCAAACGGCATGAACTTCCCTTTCAACAAATAATGAACAACAAGATATTCTCTCCTAAGATTACAGCTGTAATAGAATCTTTTCGCAAGCTACCTACTATTGGTAAGAAATCATCACAGCGACTTGCGTTACATCTACTAGATAAATCACCTGAAACAGCTATTGCTATTGCTAATTCACTTTTAGAGGCAACTCAAACAATTAAAAAATGTCAGCAGTGCCAAGCATTAACTGAAAACACAATTTGTGATATATGTAGTAGCTCGAGTCGCAATAATACTAAACTGTGTATAGTTGAAAGTATGTTAGATATGATTGCTATTGAAGAGGCTGGAATTTTTAGAGGTAAATACTTTATATTAAATGGTAGAATCTCTCCTTTAGATGGAATTGGCCCTAATGAACTTAAACTAGATATTTTATCTCAAATAATTGAGTCACGTGAAATTGATGAAATAATACTGGCAATAAGCCCAACAGTAGAAGGTGAAACCACTGCCCACTTTATTTCTCAAATGATTAATAATGATATAAAAATTTCTCGAATTGGCTTTGGAGTCCCGTTCGGAGGAGAGTTAGAGTATTTAGATCAACAAACATTATTACATGCTTTTAACGCTAGAACTAATATTTAATCTTTAGCTATATTAAGATTAAGGATTCTTGACCCTTTACAGACTTTTGTGTAAATTTTTCATAGGCTACCAATCCTATCTTCAAATTTAATCATAAAATGTGCA
>NZ_JBGCTX010000043.1:0-20483 GCF_041102755.1 Francisella sp. 19X1-34 | reverse complement strand
CATTCTGTAAATCCCTTATTGTTATATTTAAAATATATAACCTAATTAAAATTTACACAATTATCTGTAAAGACCCTTAAGATCCTCCAAAAGTGAGTTTGTAAGTGGTACTATAAAGACTAAAGGGTTAGTTTTTAAAATATTATGATTAAAATTCTAAAGTATACATATTATGCTTTGTTCTCCACTACTTGTTTTTTATCAAGTGGGATAGTTACTGTTATTCCGGTGTTTTTCTTTTCGTTGATTAAACTGCTTGTACCAATTAAAGGTGTAAGGTACTTCTGTACTACAGCTGTTCAGTACTGTGCAGGCTTATGGGTTAGTTATGCTATTTTGATTACAAAGCTTTTTTCTCCAACAAAGATTCAGTTTGAGCAAAATGCGAGCTTGGATAAAAATAGCTCTTATTTGATTATATGTAATCATAAAAGTTGGCTTGATACTTTTATACTTATGCTAGCTTTTCATAAGAAAATTGCATTTCCTAAGTTTTTTATGAAAGTTCAGGTATTCTTTATACCTGTTCTGGGTTTAATTGCTTGGGCTCTTGAATTTCCGGCGATGAAAAGATATTCAAAAGAGTATTTAGCTGCAAATCCAGAGAAAAAAGGAGAGGATTTAAACAAGACTTTTGAGTACTGTAAAGGATTATCCTTAAGGCCTACTACAATAGTTAATTTTGTTGAAGGAACTAGATTCTCTCTTGAAAAAGTAAAGAAGAGTAATTATAAAAATTTGCTTAACCCTAAGGCTGGCGGTATAGCTGTAATACTTAAAAGTTTATCAGGTAGAATGGCTGGAATATTAAACACTACTATTGTGTATGATGACCCTGAGCAGACTTTATGGGATTTTATGGTTAGGAAAACCAAAAATATAAAGGTGAAAGTTGATTTAATACCAATTTCGGATGTTCCTTTGGGAGATTATTTTAATAATGAGGAAGAAAAAAAAGCGTTTCAAAGTTGGTTAAATAATATTTGGCAAAAAAATGATGAATATATATCTCAACAACAGTCAGAAATTCAAGCTAATTCTTAGCAACTTTACAGATGTACAAAAAATAAGATATTGTGCAAAATAAATCACCATTATTATATAGCTCATTAAGCTCTTTATTAATAAGGCTATATTCTTGACTATTTATATTATTATTTTCATAATTTGATTGTATAACTCCATCATAAAACATATATGCTAAGTCTTGAGGCAAAATAACGACTCTAGTTTCTATTTCAAAATTAAGATCTAAACTTTTTAGGTATCTTGGAAGTTGTCTACCTATCCAGCCACTACGGATGTTTTTATCACAATCATAATTAATGATTTTTCTTACTAACTGTCTATTTGTAATATTTATTGTGTTCGTTTCCCAATCTGGTTCGATTAAACATATATAGCCATTGTTTTTAGTTACTCTTTTAAGCTCTTTTAAGGCTTGTAGAGGCTCTTTTAAGTATAATAGTACTCTTTCTGCACGTGAGTACTCAAACACGCTGTCACTAAAATCTAAGCTATGTATATCCATTTGCTGAAACTCTAGATTCATAAGATTTTTATCTATAGCTTTCAAACTAGCATTTTTTAAGAAGTCATTACTTAAGTCAACGGCTTTACAAACATTGTTGGGAAACTCAGAAGCTATTTTAGTTGATTCAAATCCTGGACCACATCCAGCATCTAAAATAGTAGCTCTATCAAAGCTTTTTATTTTATCTCTTGCTATTTGCTTAAGTTCTTGAATCTGTTTAGTAGAGTTAAACTTTTCTAAAGCGTCAATAAATGTTTGAGATTGGTTAGATGCGTCGATATTTTCAAATTTTTTAATATTGAAAGATGACATTATTATATTAGTGATTCAGCCAAGCAATTTGGATAAATAAGAATAGTGCTGAATATATACCCATAAATATGAATGGCATATATATCTCTAAAATTCTAATAGGCTTAAAAGAGCCTTTTTCTTCAGCAATGTGCTCTTCTGTTAGCCATACTCTTGAAGGTAGGCGTCTTTCTAAGGAAGGTACGATACTATTTTTAATTTGTATATGATGTCTGAAGAATCTAATAATCTTCCACCAAGCATAGCAAAATACAAGACCAGCAAAGTAAGGTATACTTACCAATACAGCAGACGGAGGATTGTTGACATTTATATTATTACTAATAGCTAAAGCAACAACACCAACAAGTATTAGGTTGAAAACCAGGAAGAAGAGATTTATAACAATTCTTCTATATGCGGTTTTATCAGTTAATTCCACATAAATCCTATATTGCTCTATTAAAAGAGTATTGTATTGCTCGTTAGATAAGCTGTTTTCATCTTCGTTACTCCACAACTTATCTTGGATTTCTTTATGACTTATCTTTTCCATTTTTTTCCTTTAACTTTATATCTCTAAATAAGTTTAACAAAGTAATGCTATTACATTTTTAATAATTTATCAAATTATAAATCGCTAGTCGCTATCTTATTCTTTGGCCTGTAAGTATATCAATAATTTTAGATGGTTGCGAAGCTTTTGTTTGAGTTTCCAAGACATAAATTTCAGGAAATGTACTACTTATGTTTTTAGCATTGTTAATAAAATCATAACCAGAAATATTTGCGCTTGTTGAGATAATGGCATCATCGATATTTGAGCATACTTGATTGACTATATCTGTATCTACTAAACGTATAGCAATAGTTGGTTTGCCACCTGTAAGCCACTGGATACTCTTTTTACCTGGTACGATCCATGTAGTAGGGCTATCTTGTTTTGTCGCTATTTTTTCAATTTGTTCTGCTGTTAGTAGCGCTATATCAACATACTTCATTAAATGCTTATAATCATGAGATATTATAATAAATCCTTTACTGGAGTTTCTTTTTTTTAGATCTATAACTTTATTGACAGCATCTTTTGATAATTTACAACTAAGACCATATACAGTATCAGTTGGTATGCTAACAACTTTATTATTTTTAAGCTCAATATTAATAACTTGTATATTATCAGTAAGCATATTTTTAGTAGTAGAATATTTTAGTGAGTTTAATTTTAGCTATTTTTAAAAATAAAAAAACCTATAAACTGAAAATAGCTTATAGGTTACGTAGATTTAATGTTTTAAAGTAGTTTGAGATTCTTACTTTTTGCTTAATTGCTCTTTAATAAGATCACCAAGAGTAGTAGGAGTCATTTGTTCTACTTTGTAGTTAGATTTAGCAGCAGAAGTGTTATCTTCATCAACAGCTTTGATAGAAAGAGCTATACTTCTCTTCTTAGCATCGATATTGATTATTCTAGCTTCTACTTCTTGACCTTCGCTTAACTCATCGCGAACATCTTTTGTATGATCAACAGATACTTCAGCAATTCTGATGAAACCATCAATGTTGTTTTCTTCATCAAGCATTACAACAGCACCATTTTCTTGTACTTTAGCTACTGTACCTTTCACTAAAGAACCTTTTGGATGGATGTTGATGAAGTTCTTGAATGGATCTTCAGAAAGTTGCTTCATGCTAAGGGCAATTCTTTCAAGATCAGTGTTTACAGAAACTAATACAGCTTCTACATCATCACCTTTCTTAAGCTCTTTGATAGCTTTAGCAGGGTTATCCCAAGCAACATCTGATATATGTACAAGACCATCTATGCCACCTTCAAGACCGATAAATACACCAAACTCAGTGATTGATCTGATTTTACCAGTAACTTTATCACCTGTTTTGTAGTTCTTATCAAACTCGCTCCAAGGATTAGGTCTGCATTGCTTGATACCTAAAGATATTCTATGCTTGTCAGCATCTAGCTCAAGTACGATAACTTCAACTTCTTGACCGATTGATACAGCTTTATGAGGGTTAACGTTTTTGTTAGTCCAATCCATTTCTGAAGTATGAACTAGACCTTCGATACCTTCTTTAAGCTTAACAAAACAACCGTAGTCTGTGATGTTAGTTACAGTACCCATTAGCTTAGCACCTACAGGAAGCTCATTAGCAATATTTAACCAAGGATCTTCACCAAGTTGCTTGATACCTAGAGATATTCTTTGCTTATCTTTGTCAAACTTGATTACTTTAACATCGATTTCTTGACCTATAGATAGTACATCTGTAGGGTGGCTGATTCTGCTCCAAGAAATATCTGTAATGTGTAATAGACCATCAACACCACCAAGATCAATAAACGCACCGAAGTCTGTGATATTTTTAACGATACCTTTAAGAACAGTACCTTCAGAGATTTTCTCTAGCATAGCATCTCTATCACCAGAGTTGTTCTCTTCGATAACAGCTTTTCTAGAAACAACGATGTTGTTTCTCTTAGTATCTATCTTAACAACTTTCAATTCGATGTCTTTATCTTCTAAGTGTGCTACATCTTTGATAGGTCTTGTATCAACTAATGAACCAGGTAAGAAAGCTCTAAGACCTTCAACATCCATAGTGTAACCACCGCGTACGTGGTTAGTAATTCTACCAAGTACAGTCTCATTGTTTTCGAAAGCATTTTCGATTCTGTCCCAAAGCTCAATTTTCTTAGCTTTGTCTCTTGATAGTCTAGTTTCACCGCAGCTGTTATCTAAAGCTTCTAGAACAACGTTGATTTTATCACCAACAGCTACTTCTAGTTCACCATCGTCATTCTTTAAAGAAGCTACAGGGATGAAAGACTCTGACTTAAGACCAGCATCAATCATTGCAAATTCTTTATCTATACTAACGACAGTTGCTTCGATGATTTTACCTACTCTCATCTCTGTTTGTTTTAGAGATTGTTCAAATAGTTCTTTGAAATTTTCTGACATTTTATTTATTTCCATTTCCAGTGTGGTTGGTTTAACATAGCTTGCAAGCACCCACCGGCTTTATTAAAAAGCGCTAGCAAACAATTTTGTAATGTGTAATATTATCTAAGAGATATATTTTGTTCAAGGAAAATATAAATTTTTTTATGTCTAGCGACTTTGAAAAACATGAATTTTTTATGCAAAAAGCCTATGAGCAGGCGCTTTTAGGATACAATGCAGGCGAGGTACCTATTGGAGCTATAGTTGTTGATCAGAACGATCAAATATTAGCCCGGTCATATAATCAGACTATTACATTAAATGATCCAACAGCTCACGCAGAGATATTAGCCCTAAGAAAAACAGCTAAAAAGCTGAATAATTATAGATTAGTTGATACAAAATTGTATGTTACTTTAGAGCCATGTATAATGTGTTTTGGTGCTTTAGTTCAGGCAAGAGTTTCTGAATTGATTTATGCTTGCGATGATACACGTGTAGGTGTTACGTCAATACAGAAGCTGCACCAAGGTAAAGGTTTTAACCATAAATTTCGGATAGTTAATGGTGTAATGAATCAACAATGTGGAGAGCTTTTAAGAAAGTTTTTCAGAGAAAGAAGAAATTAAATTTATGAGCAAAGAAAAAATAGTTGTTTTATATGGTGGTGATTCTCCTGAAAGGGAAGTCTCTTTAAATTCTGGAAAGGCTGTCTTAGATTCATTAATACGTCAAGGCTATACTGCTGTAGGCTTAGATGCCAGTTCAAAAGAATTGGTTTTAAAGCTTTTAGAGCTAAATCCTGATAAATGCTTTATTGCTTTACATGGTGAAGATGGTGAGAATGGTAGAATTTCAGCATTATTAGAAATGTTAGGCATTAAACATACTAGTTCAGGTATGAGATCTTCAGTTATTACTATGGATAAGATGATCTCTAAAGAAATTTGGATTCATCATCGTATGCCAACACCAATGGCAAAAATTCTTACTAAGAAATTAGTGTGTGAAGATGAAATAAGTTTTCCTGTAGCTGTTAAACCAAGTAATGGTGGCTCAAGTATAGCCACATTTAAAGTTAAAACACTTGATGAGTTAAAGCCTGCTTATGAAGAAGCTTCTAAATATGGCGAAGTAATGATTGAGCAATGGGTCTCAGGCAAAGAAATAACTGTAGCTGTGGTCAATGATCAAGTTTTTTCATCTGTGTGGATTGAGCCATTGAATGAGTTTTATGATTATGAATCTAAGTATAGTGGTAAATCAATATACCATTGCCCAAGTGGCTTATGTCAAGAAAAAGAGCTAGAAGTTCGTCAATTAGCTAAAAGAGCATATGATCTGTTAGATTGCAAAGGTCATGCAAGAGTTGATTTTATCTATGCTGACGGAGAGTTTTATATCATGGAAATAAATTCCTCGCCGGGAATGACAGAGAATAGTCTTTCGCCAAAATCTGCTGCGGTCGAAGGTATTGATTTTGATGATTTAGTTAAATTAATAATAGAACAGGCAAGATGATTGGCGTTACACGGAAGTTCCTAATATTAGGTTTGATACTATTAGTACTACTTGGCATTGCAATATATATTGTTAGTAAGACTGATAGGTCAATTTCAAGGGTTGATGTGGTTTCTAATGATGGTCTGGTTTACATATCAAAACAAGGTTTGATAAATAAAGTTGATAAACTTAGTAATAAAGAATGGTTTGATGTTAATACCGATGGTATAGAAAAGTATCTTCATTCATTTAAGGGCGTTGATTATACATTAGTGAAAAAAGTATGGCCATCAACACTTGTGATCTATCTTTACGATCATAAGCCTATTGCTTATTGGAATAATGATAAAATTTTATTAGATAATATGGATATAATTACTCCACAGGTCTTTAGCTATGATGGGGAGCTCCCTTATATAGAAAGTACGGATAATGATAACAAAGATTATATATACCAGATGTATCAAGAGTTAAATACTATTGCTAAGAAGAATGATACACAGATCATAAAAATTTACTATAGTGGTAATCAATTTACTCTACTACTTGATAATGATATTAAAGTAGCTCTTGGCTCAAAAAAATTACGTTCAAGATTAGAATTATTCTTTAAATCATACCAAAAAGTAAAAGATTATAAGTCAGTACAATATTTTGATATGCGTTATAGTGATGGCTTTGCTGTTAAGTATAAATAGAAAAGAATGTTTTATACTATTGGTTTTCTATAATTATCAGCTTATAATGTAATATAAGTGTATATAAAAATAATAAAATATCTCTCTTTTAGATTGATTGGGGCTAATAAATGAGTTTTGGGAATGATAATTTTTGTGCTGTTGATCTAGGCTCTCACAAGGTCACTGTTGCGATTGGACAGCTTGCAGAAAATAATAGTATAAAAATATTAGGTGTGAGTCAGAAAAGATCTAAAGGTATAAAGCAAGGTTCTGTAATTAACCTTGAAATGGCTATGGAGACATTAAATGCTGCTTTAGATGAGGCTAAAAGCATAGCTGGAGTTGATGTTAAGGAAGTAACTTTAGGAATAAGTGCCCCTAGTATAGCTGGTTTTAATTCTTACGGTTTGGCAGCTGTAGATAATGGTGAGGTTAGTATGGAAGATCTTGCTATGGCGATAAAAACTGCAAAAGCAGTGCCAATGTCTGCAGATACTGAGATGCTTCATGTGTTACAAAGAGACTATATAGTAGATGGTCAATCTGGTGTTACAGAGCCAATAGGAATGTTTGCTGTTAGGCTAGAGTCTAATGTTCATATCATTGTTGCATCTTCGCGCTTATTACAAAATGTAAGAAAGTGTGTTTCAAACTGTGGTTATAAGATAAGTAGCTTAGTAGTTGAGCATCTAGCAGCAAGTAGTGCGACTCTTACAGAAAATGAAAAAGAAATGGGTGTATGCTTAGTTAATCTAGGAGCAGATTCAACGAGCTTTTCTGTATTTACAGAAGGTGGGATTTGTTATACATCTAGCATTACAACTGGAGGCAATAATATTTCTTCAGATGTTTCAAAAGTATTTAGACTTCCTATAGAAGCTGCAGAAAGCTTAAAACTTCAATACGGTTATGCAGCGAGTAAATATCTTAAAAATCCAGATGAGAAAATAGATATACCAAACTCTTTAGGCAATGCTAAAAAAAGGATATCACTACAAGATTTATCACTAGTTATAGAAGCTAGAGTTGAGGAAATATTTGAGGCTTTGTATAGAGAGTTAGACCAAAATCGCTTACTTGATGTAATATCCTCAGGCATAGTATTCACTGGAGGTGGAGCAAAGCTAAAGGGACTTGCTAGATTAGCCGAGGATATGTTTAAGCTTCCTGTAAGAGTTGGTGGGCCAATAGAGGTTAGTGGGGCAAATGAGGTAGTACATAACCCTTCTTATTCAACAGTTGTTGGATTATTGAAATATGCTTCTGAGAATGCTCAAGCAGGTTCTGATCAAAGTGTTGATGAGGATATGATAGAGATTGATGAGGATACAGAGAAGTCTAAGAAAAAGATAATGTCATCTGTAAAAGGATGGTTTTCGAATAATTTTTAAGATATAAAAGGTTAAAAAAATAAATCTAAAGTAAAGGAGTATAAGATGTTTGATTTTAATGATTCAATGGTTTCAAGTGCCATAATTAAAGTTGTCGGTGTTGGCGGAGGTGGCGGTAACGCTGTACAGCATATGTGTGAGGAGGTTAGTGATGTTGAGTTTTATGCCTTAAACACAGATGGTCAAGCATTATCAAAATCAAAAGTTCAAAATGTGCTACAAATTGGTACTAACCTTACTAAAGGTTTAGGGGCTGGCGCAAACCCGGAAGTTGGTAAAAGAGCAGCTACAGAAGATAGAGCTAAAATTGAGCAATTATTAGAAGGTGCTGATATGGTTTTCATCACTGCTGGTATGGGCGGTGGTACAGGTACAGGTGGAGCTCCTGTAGTTGCAGAGGTGGCAAAAGAGATGGGAATTCTTACAGTTGCTGTAGTAACAAAACCTTTCCCATTTGAAGGTCCTAGAAGAATGAAAGCAGCTGAGTATGGTATTGATGAGCTTACTCAACACGTTGACTCTATAATTACAGTACCTAATGAAAAGCTTTTAAGCGTACTTGGTAAAGGTGCTTCTTTATTAGATGCATTTAATGCAGCTAATGATGTTTTAGGAAACGCTGTGAAGGGTGTTTCTGAGCTAATCACTAAGCCAGGTCTGATCAACGTCGACTTTGCGGATGTTAGAGCGGTAATGACTGATATGGGTCTTGCTATGATGGGTATGGGCCAAGCAACTGGTGAAAATAGAGCAAGAGAAGCTGCAGAAGCTGCGATCTCAAGCCCTCTTCTAGAAGATATCAACCTAGATGGTGCTAAGGGTGTGATTGTAAACATTACAGCTGGTATGGATATGTCTATTGGTGAATTTGAAGAAGTCGGTGAAGTTATTAGATCTTTCATTTCTGATGAAGCGATCGTGATAGCTGGTACTGTTATTGATCCTGATATGTCTGATTCTATGAATGTAACAGTTGTTGTAACGGGTATCGAGAAAGTTGCTATGAAGAAAGGCTTTGGTGTTGAGAAAAAACCTGCTTCTAGCCAAGGTTCAGGCTTTTCAAATAAGCCAAATGCTCCTTTTGTGAGAAAAGAATCTGATGTTTCAGCTTCTAGTGATACATCAAAATCTGATTTTGATTCAGCTGATAAATCAGATATTCCTAGCTTCTTAAGAAGAAGATAATAAGTCTTATATAAGTTTTTCTTTTAATCCTAATAAATCAAATATATCGACAATAGCCTAAAATCTTAGGCTGTTCTATATCAATATAAATTTTTGACATATATAATTTAGATATTGATATTTTTATATATAACTAGCTTATTAAACAACTACAATGCTAAATTTATTTTGGCATGTGGGTTATATATGATCTTGTCTTGAAATTGATCGAGACGGTTGTATTTTAGTAGATCATGTTTAGTAGGTTAACTTATATCTATAATTAAAGAGGTTAAAGAATGAGGCAAAAAACAATAGCAAAGCAGTTTTCTGTAACAGGTATTGGCTTACACTCTGGTGTGGATGTTTCTATGACAGTTAAACCAGCAGATGTTAATACAGGTATAGTATTTCGTAGAGCAGATTTAAATCCTATGGTTGATATTAAAGTAACACCTTTTAATATTAAAGAGGCTGTTATGTGTACTCTTTTGACAAAAGAAGGAGATCAAAACTTAGCGATATCAACAATAGAGCATTTAATGTCGGCTCTTGCTATGTTTGAAGTGGATAATGTTCTTGTTGAGGTTAATGCTCCAGAGCTTCCAGTTATGGATGGTAGTTCCTATGAATTTACACAGCTTTTGAAAGAAGTAGGGATAAGCGAGCAAAACGAAGCTAGAAAAGGTATTAGAATCTTAAAGCCTATAAGAGTTGAGCATGAGGATAAGTTTGCTGAAGTACTGCCTAGTGATACTCTTAAATATGAATTTAAAATACAGTGGGATCATCCAGTAATTGCTGCGACTAATGATCATATTATCTTTGAATATAATATCCATGAGTATATTGAAATGGTGTCAAAAGCTAGAACATTTGGTTTCTATGAGCAGCTTGCTTATTTACATCAGAATAATCTTGCAAAAGGAGCCTCTTTGGATAATGCAGTAGGTATTAGTAATGAAGGTGTTCTTAATGAGGGCGGTTTACGCTATGATGATGAGTTTGTTAGACATAAGCTTTTAGATGCTATTGGGGACTTCTATGTTGGAGGTTATATCCTAGGTCACTTTAACTGTTTTAAGTCAGGACATACTCTTAACAATAAACTTTTACATGCAATTTTTGCAGATAAAACTGCGTGGGAGTATATCTAACTTTTAAGTAAGTGTGCCAATTCTACGACTTGATCGTAGAATCTAAATTATAAGCTAAAATATATTCAACTGGTAATTTCAATAAGGATACAAAAAATATTTATCAGTCTGTTAGAACTATATTTTCATCTTTGATATCTAATTCTAAACTATCCTTTATTAATTCTACGCTTTTATCACTATGGATTTTCTGTACTGCATTTTCACGTTTTATTTCTGCAGGAGATTTATTTCCATCATTTGGTACATGAGACGGTAAGTTTTTTATATCAAGCCTAAAGCTTGGATTATCCAGAAATTCACAAATAGCTGACTGTAGTTTTGCAATACTTTGTGGATCAAGCTCTAGAATTTTCTTAGCATCATCATTTAATTGGATTTGATAAATATCTCCGTCATCCTTGATTAGATGGCTATTAAATGCGAGTGTTTTTGTGAAGCCTTTAAGCTTTATTTTATTAAGAGTATTAAACCAGTGCTTATCAAGATCATTATGCTGTTCTTGTACTTGCTCCTTTTCTTCTTTCTGTACTATTGTGTTTGTCTCATTAGTTTTAACTGGGTTGGAGATTGTAGTAGTAACAGGCTTTCTAAACTCTTCTTGAAGGCTAGCAAGGTCCTTATTTTTAGTTTTAACTATATGGTTAGTGTTAGCTTGTTGATTAGTATCAGTGCTATTACTTATATTACTTAAGCTTTTTTTTTTGAAAGCTATGAGTCTAAGAATAGCCATTGCGAGCCCAGTTTCAAAGCTTGGAGCTAATGAAAGATCTCTTTTTGCTGAAATAGTTAGCTGATAGAGTAAGTGAGCCTGTTCAATATCAATTTTATCAAGAATATTGTTTATCAAATCTACACTAATTTGATTTGTTGAGTCGAGGCTTTGAGTTATACCATATAGACAGCAACTAAACCAAATTTCAGCTATTCGATCAAGTATGGCATCAGCGTTATCTTCAGATAGGGTTAGATTTTTAACTGCTGGTAATATCTTATCTGGAGTATCATTTATAATAGCATCTATTAATGTATAAATTTCTTCACTATCGACTATACCAAGCATTTGTTTGATTTGTGATTGTTCAAGTTTGCCACTACAAAAACTAATTGCTTGATCAAGTAAGCTTAGTGCGTCTCTAAGGCTTCCTTTGGCATGATATGCTATGTAATCAAGAGATTGATCATCTGATTCTATATTCTCTTTAGAAAGAACCATCTTTAGTTGATCTTTGATGTCTGCTTGAGATATATGCTTTAGATGTAGCTGTATACATCTAGAGAGTATTGTTACAGGTATTTTATGATAATCTGTAGTAGCTAAGATAAATTTTACATACTCAGGGGGTTCTTCAAGAGTTTTCAACAAGGCGTTAAAGCTCTGTTTAGATAACATATGAACTTCATCTATCAGATAAACCTTATAGCGACCTTGAGAGGGCATATATTGGATGTTATCTAGGATTTCTTTTGTCTCTTCGACACCTGTGCGTGATGCAGCATCTATTTCTATTAGATCGATAAAACTATTGTTATTTATAGCAACACAGTTTTCACATTCATTACAGGGCTCTGCAGTTACACCTGTTTTACAGTTTAGACATTTTGCTAGTAGTCTACCTAAAGTTGTTTTACCAACTCCTCGTGTGCCTGTAAAAAGATATGCGTGATGGACTTTCTGTGCCTCTAAGGCATGCACTAAGCTATTTAGAGCATGTTGTTGCCCAGCAACTTCAGCAAATGATTGAGGTCTGTATTTACGGGCTAATGCTTGATATGACATTTGTAGCAATATTCTTATATAAAATCTTTAGATTAAATAATAACAAAGTTTTGAAAGAAATAGTAAATATTATCTACTTTGATTAATTCAGATATAGTTAGCTTTAGCACTCTTGTTACTATTTAGATATAGATTGATAATAACTAAAATACCATAACATACTGCACAAACAATCAGGCTTGAATAGATGTTAGTGGCATCGACAATTATCCCCGTGATTAATGGTATAAAAGCACCACCAGAGATTGCGGTTAGCATAAAACCTGAGAGTTCGATATTTTTTTGCTTATTAAAGTAAAAGCCTAAGCTAAATATTACAGGAAAGAGTACAGAGTTAGTCAGACCACATAGTACCAACATAGCTATAGTTAGTTTACTGAATAACAGCCCTACTATAAGTAGAAGTATGCCGATTAAAGATACAGTTACAATTGTAAAGACTTGTTTTGAGTTTTTTAAGAGCTTACCTCCGATAAGCCTACCAATAAAGATCAGTAACCAATATAAGCTAAGATAAAGCCCAGATGATTGTAATGTTTGTTTTTCTAAGAGAACTAAATATGTAGCAACTGTGATTTCTATACCTACGTATATCATTAGTGATATAAAACTAAAAATAGCGGATTTGAAGTGCTTGGTCAGAAATAGTATATTTATGCTTTTATCTTTATAAAATGGGGCTTTAAATTCAGTACTCTTTTTTAGCGTGATTTTTATAAAGTATGCAAATGCAATCATAACTATAAAAAACATTATAAAGACTATATTTTGAGAGTTTACAAATATGCTAAGAGTAAGCAATGATGATATTAGGAATGGGGCTAAAAAGGCACCGATACTATGAATAGATTCATATTTGGAAAGTCTCTTAACAGAGTATATATTTTTTTCAAAAAGAGCAATGTATTCACAACATGTAAAAATTGCAACTATACCTATTGAAAGTAAAAACTGGCTAACTAATAGGTAATAAAAATTTGAAGGTGAGGTAATCTGGCAGATAAGCCAGCCTAGATATGCGATTATAACCAAAATAAGCCCATAATTTATCATTTTGGTAGGCTTGATTCTCTTTGCAATAATAGCAAATATGAAGCTAAATAAGCCATAGCTAATAAAAAATGCAGCATCAAAGAAACCTATTTGGAAATAGCTTAGATTATATTGTTGTTTTAGCGAAGGGATTAGAACTTGCACAAAAGTACTAGATATTCCTACAATTAAAAATAGCCCAGATATTACTACTTTATTCATTTAATTAGTTTTAAATAATCGAGAGTGTGATTATTGTAACAGTACAAGACGCTTTAAAATCTTAATATTAGTTAATCTTTTAGTTTGTAAGCTTTAAAACAGTTTTTTTATGAAAAAATTGTGCACAGATATATAGTTAATTAGAAGTGTCTGACATTCTATGGTTAAGCCATAGGGTGATAAAATAGTTTCAAAAGGTACTTGGAGTAAAATATATTAAATTATCATAAAAAAAGACCTTTAAGGCTTTTATTAAAGTATATATACTAATTTTAATATTTACAAAACTAGAGGTTATTGTCTTAAATGAAATTTAAAAAAATTATTACTTCGTTATGTATCTTAAGTTCAACTTTGGGAATATCTTATGCGCAACAGATTCGCTCGAATAATCCTCAAAATATTTTCGTAGACAATTTAAGTATATCTAATGGTCCAACATCTGATAAAATAGGAGGAGGGTTAGAGAAGTTATTCCCAGATTTAGATAAGAATCAATTATCAAAAGTAACCTCTTTACTTATCTTTCGGTGGCATAATGGAGAGTATACAGCCTTAGGGTTAGGTAATGGTAATATAATATTATACCCAAGTAATAATGGCATACCTGACACAAGTAGAGGTCATCAACAATTTATATTTGGTGAGCAAAAATCAGCTATTAAAACTATGGCTTATGCTAATGGTTATTTATTTATTGGTTATTCGATGAATGTTGTTGAGCATACAGCTATTGACACATCACAAATAACTAACTGGAGTATAGGGCTTACTACATCGACATCGGGAAATAGAGGAGATTTGGAAGCATATAATTTAGATGATAAAATTTTTGCAAATATTCCTCAACCATCTGGACTGCCAAGCTTATCGGAAGTAGTCTCAATAAAATATATTCCTCATGCAGGAGAAATCAATGAAAGTGATGGTCAATCTTTACTGGTAGCATATAGCTCTATAGCTCACCCTTTCAGTATACGAGAAGGTGTTTCTTTTGACTCTTCTGTTCCAGCAATAAGTATCTTTGCGAATTTAGCACCTACTCTTACTTTTTCTGGTAGTAATTCGTCAAAACTAAGTCAGGCATATTTTTTAGATACTTCTGGAAAAGAAGGATTCCATCTAAAGAAGCTTCAAGCAACTAAGCCAATTGATAAAGTTACTGTAGAAGCTATCACTCCTTTTGGTATAGTTTATGGTTTTAAAAATGGTGATATGAATTTAGTTTCATATAATTCAAATAAAAGTGATTCTGTAGTAGCGTTTGATGTATCGCCTCGAGTATTTGGCAAGGACTTTAAAAATTCACCAATACTTTATTTAAAATATATAAATAGTACAAGTAAATTATTTTTTGCGACAAAGTATGATGCTGGTTTTATATATCTCAAAGATAATAATACGATTGGTAGTAGAACTATGGATATATTAGGCTATGGTTTATATGAGGGTAAAATCACATCGGCTACAGCATATAAAAACCTTATTTATATAGCAACTACGGCTAAAAAAATATATGTTATCGATAGTGATACGAATTCTAAAGTAGGAGAGTTTAATGTTCCTAAGTTTTTCAGCCATTTTGGAATATTTAATTTAGCAATATCACCGGGAGGTAGTAAGTTATTTCTCTCAGAAAATGATAAAAATGAATACCCTCACTGGAAATCTGGTGAAATGGCATTACTCGTGCTAGGGTTAAATCAACAAGGACTTCCGAATGATGATAATGCTTATAAATGCTCTACCAAACCGAATGGTAATTGTTTAATTATAAATAGCTTTATAGATGGAGGACATCATCGTTTATATAAAGGTAAATATCACCACCTTAAATTTGGTATTACTTCAGTCAAATTTAAAGATGATTTGACATTAACGATAACAACTCCTTTTATGGAAACTTATGATTTATATAAACAATCATTATGCCAAACAAAAATCTCTCGAAAATATAATCATGATGTAAGCTTAATTGATAATACAGTAAAAGAGTATCTTGCAGGAATTGTAAAGTCTTTTGATAGTGTATATGGAGATAGGCCATTCAATTATAGTAATGCTCAAGGAACTTATGTTATTTGCGGAACATATAAAGACGCTTCTGGATTTGATAATGAGTTTTGGTCCTTACCTAGGCCTAAATAGACTTTAGTTGTAAGATCCAACCTTTTTAAGTAATTGGTAAAGTTACTGACCTTTATTACAAATTAATTTTAAAACCATTAAAAGCTTTTATTAAACTATGTTTTTGATAAAGATGTTATGAAGTTAAAAAAGTTTTGAATTATATAAGATTTTACTATGCTAAACGTTATAGGTAAGCTCAATAATGTGCTCTAATATAGTAGCTTTTCAAGATAGCTTTAAATAGATAGTCGTAATTATAGAAAAGTATATACATTGAATAAAGGCTAAACTTTTTCTAAAGTAATGTAAATCCTCTATGAAAATATTTTTATTAGCTATATTTCTACTTTAGAAATGAGTATGCTTTGCCCTATTTTACGTAGACGTCTGAAAAAACACTACTATACTGCAATTTAATTGTCATTTTTATTATAAAAATATAAAATCTATACACAAAATTTCAATTAACATAAAAACTATTAAATGGAATCTATAAATTATAGAGTTTTATTGAAAAATCTAACGGCCCGTATTGAATCTTTACGGGACTATCTTTGACTATGATGTTAAAAAAGAGAAGTTAACAGAAGTTCTTATGGAGCTAGAGGATGGCTCTATTTGGGATAATCCTGAGTATGCACAGAATCTAGGTAGGCAAAAGGTTGAGCTTGAAAATGTAGTGCATAACTGTGAGCATATTTTAGAAACATTGGAAACTTTAACAGAGCTTTTAGAGCTTGCTGAAGAAGATGAGTCTCTTATGCAAGAAATCGCTAAAGATACCCAAGATGTAACTGCTGAAATAGAAAAGCTTGAGTTTCGTAGGATGTTTTCAGGGGAAATGGATGCAAATAATACTTATCTTGATATTCAGTCAGGCTCAGGTGGTACAGAAGCACAGGATTGGGCAGAGATGCTGATGCGTATGTATATGCGTTGGGCAGAAAGTCATGGTTTTAAAGTAACTGTTGATGATGTATCAGATGGGGATGTTGCAGGTATCAAAGGCTGTACTTTAAAGATTGAAGGTGAGTATGCTTATGGCTGGTTGAGAACTGAAACGGGTATTCACAGGTTAGTTAGAAAGTCGCCATTTGATTCAAATAGTAAGCGCCATACATCTTTTGCATCAGTTTTTATCTCACCAGAGGTTGATGATAATATTGATATAGAAATTAACCCTGCTGATTTAAGAGTTGATACTTATAGAGCATCAGGTGCAGGTGGTCAGCACGTCAATAAAACTGATTCAGCGGTTAGGATAACACATGTACCAACAAATATTGTTGTGCAAAGTCAAAGTGACAGATCGCAGCATAAAAATAGAGATAGTGCGATGAAGCAACTTAAATCTAAATTATATGAGATGGAATTGCAAAAGCGTAATGCTGAGAAAAGTGCTTTGGAAGACTCAAAATCTGATATTGGTTGGGGGAGTCAAATTCGCTCATATGTTCTTGATCAATCCCGTATTAAGGATTTACGAACAGGAGTCGAAAATACCAATACTCAAGCGGTATTAGATGGTGACTTGGATAAGTTTATTGAGGCAAGCCTAAAAAGTGGGTTATAAAAAGACATTATGTCATCCTACGGCTTGACCGTAGGATCTGTAAGGGTTAAAAATGTATTATACATATATAATGACTAATAAACTTTATGGTACATTATATATTGGCGTTACATCAAACCTTGTGAAAAGAGTTTTTGAACATAAAAATGGTCTTGTAGATGGGTTTACTAAGAAATATTCTATAAAATATTTAGTTTACTTTGAATCATTTGAAGATGTTAAAGCAGCAATACATAGAGAGAAAAGATTAAAAACTTGGCTAAGAAAGTGGAAAATTGATTTAATCAATTCTGTAAATCCACACTGGCATGACTTATATGAAGAAATTATAAGATAGCAATATGGATTCTACGGTCAAGCCGTAGAATGACAGCTATTTTTATTAGTTTAAACAAAAGGTATAAAAATGAGTAGTAAATTAAAAGATTTAATAAAAACGTCGATAAAAGAATACTTAGATGTTAATGAAATAACAGTTAAAGATGCTGTTAGAGGAAAGATAAGAGAGCAAATTAGTAATTCTCTTGGAGAGATTAGTGAGATAAATGAGATAAATGAGCAAGTTAAAGAGAAGATATCTAATCTTGTGAAAAAGCATATTACAGATATGCAAGAAAGCTCACAAATGGCTTTAAGAAAAGAAAAGCTACAAACACTTGCAGAACAAAATAATGGCATCAGTCATCCAAACGGTTTTAGAAGAAACATTGTTGCTGCAGATTTACAAGCAAAATACTCTGACAAAACAAAGCAAGAGTTAGAAGAGCTAGAGCCAAAAGAGCTTTATAAAGTAACAGGTAGAGCAGTTTTAAGAAGAGTAATGGGTAAAGCCTCTTTTATTACTTTGCAAGATTTCTCAGGTAGAATCCAAATTTACTTAAAGAAAAGTGATCTTCCAGAGGGTCAATATAATACTTTTAAAAATCTATGTGACTTAGGAGATATAGTAGGTGTTTCTGGAACTATGTTCAAAACAAATACTGGTGAGTTATCTATTCATGCAGATCATTTTGAGATTCTAACCAAAGCAATTAGACCTCTTCCTGATAAGTTCCATGGCTTATCAGATCAAGAAACTAGATACCGTCAAAGATATGTTGATTTAATTACTAATGAAAAGGCTAGAGAAGTATTTAAGGTTCGCTCAAAAGTAGTAAGCTTTATTCGTAACTATTTTGATAGCATGAGTTTTATGGAGGTAGAGACTCCAATGATGCATGTTTTACAAGGTGGTGCAGCAGCTAAGCCATTTAAGACTCATCATAATGCTTTAGATATGCCTTTATATTTACGTATAGCTCCAGAGTTATATCTAAAGAGATTAGTTGTTGGTGGTTTTGAGCGTGTTTATGAGATAAATCGTAACTTTAGAAATGAAGGTGTGTCATCCCGTCATAACCCAGAATTTACAATGCTTGAGTTCTATATGGCATACTCTGATTATAATGATCTTATGGATTTGACAGAAGATATGCTTTCTAAACTTGTACAAGAAGTTACAGGAACTCAAGAGCTTGAGTATGGTGAGTATAAAATCAACTTCGGTGGTAAATATGAGCGTATTTCAATGGTTGATTCAATTGTTAAGTATAATGAGGATATCTCAAAACAAGATTTAGCAGATTTTGAATCAGCCAAAAAAGTTGCCGATAGATTAAATATTAAGGTTGAAGCTTTCCATGAGCTTGGACACTTAATAAATGAAATATTTGAAGAAACTGTAGAGCATAAACTTATTCAGCCAACATTTATTACAGATTATCCAGCAGTAGTTTCACCATTAGCACGTAGACAAGATGGTAATCCAGAGTTTACTGATAGATTTGAGTTCTTTATAGGTGCGCGTGAGATTGCTAATGGTTTCTCTGAGCTTAATGATGCCCAAGACCAAGCAGAAAGATTTAGAAAGCAAGTTGAAGCGGCTGCATCTGGTGATGATGAGGCTATGCCTTATGATAAAGATTATATTAGAGCTCTTGAGTATGGTATGCCTCCAACAGCTGGTCAAGGTATTGGTATCGATAGACTTGTAATGTATCTAACAAACTCTCAATCTATTCGAGATGTGATATTATTCCCTCATATGAAGCCAGAGTAATCTCAATTTTTAAAATATTCTTAAATCACTTTTAATTAATAAGGAAGGTTATGTCTAAAGAAATAATTAGTCATGGTGTATTTGCAAACTATGATGACGCTTATAATGAAATTAAATTTAGAATAAAAAATGATGAGAATTTGTTAGAGCTTTTAGACCAATTAACTACTTGTCCTTTAGGGCGATTTTTAATCCAAAATAGAGGGCTTGATGCTTACTGGACAAAGGTTATTACTCAAAATAAAGGCAATTATACTAATGATTTTGAATCTAAGCTTATAACTATACCTCCAGTATTTAATGCTACTCAAGAGAGGTATCAGATCTTTAAGCAAGAGGTTTTGAGCTTACTTGATGATTCTAATATACTCGCGGTACCTGCTGGACTTTTGCCAGAGTTTTCAGAAGAGTTGATTTTGTCTAAAAACTTTAAAATAGATGCCTATGATCTTGATAGTGGTTGTGCATCTGAAAGTGGGCTAGCAGGATTAGAAAATGTTAACTATATTATTAAGGATGTTTTTAAGCTTGATATTGAAAACTACTATGATGCAGTTGTTAGCAACGGGCTTAATATTTATCTTAAGACAAATGATGAAGTACAAAAGTTTTTTCAGATCCTAAGTAGTTCGTTAAAGCAAGGAGGAGTACTTATTTCTAGTTTTCTTATTCCATTAGATAAGGTTGATACTAAAAATTTGGATAAAGCTAAGTTTGGTAAGCAGATTTTTGTAGATATACTAAATGTTGGCTGGACAATGACTCATACTGAAGATGAGTTCTGTCATATTATATCTGGTTGTGGCTTTGAAGTTAAAGAGATAATGTATGATAGTCAGAAAATGTTTCCAACAGTGGTAGCTATTAAAAAGTGATTTACTTTAGAGGGTCTTTACAGATAATTGTGTAAATTTTAATTAGGTTATATATTTTAAATATAACAATAAGGGATTTACAGAATG
>NZ_JBGCTX010000042.1:0-20659 GCF_041102755.1 Francisella sp. 19X1-34 | reverse complement strand
GCACATTTTATGATTAAATTTGAAGATAGGATTGGTAGCCTATGAAAAATTTACACAAAAGTCTGTAAAGGGTCTATATCAGATATGCCTCAAAATGTTGGTATTGCTACAAATGGGATTATTACTATCAACGTTGGTAACTCTGCATTTTTAGGTATCCCTGCACCTGATACACCAGTTATTACTAATGCCCTAGCAGCTATACATCTAGTTCCTTTTATTGTAAATACTACATTAATTTGGAGTTGTGAAAATGCTCTTAACTCAACATTAGATGCTGATCTACTTCCTAATAGTTGTTTAGAGGAGACTCTAGTAGATCTAAGTAGTACATGTATATCTTCTGTAGATAATACTTGTAGTCCAAGCAGCAATGGAAATGGAGGTGGAAACCCAAATAATTAGAAATCTAATTTTATAAAGTGTCTATACTCTTGGTCTTTAATTAATTTAGCAGGATGATTATCATAATTGCCATCAAATGCACCAACATATTGAGGTTCAAAACAAATAGCATCATATTGTTTTAATACATCACCATTTGAAAGAGTGTGTCCCCTACTAAAATTACATGTATAAATTTGCATAGCAGGATATGAGCTTGAAACCTTTAGTTTTCTACCACTAGCTTTATTCTCAAGAGTAATACTACCATCAACAATATAGCAATGATCAATACCACCTTTACGGAAATATTTAGAATCTTGCATATCTAATTTATCTCCAATTTTAGACTTTTTATTAAAATCCATTTCTTTAGGCAAGGATATTATTTCTGTAGGTATCAAGTCATCATCTACATTAACAAACTTAGTTGCAGGTACTTCTAGCTCATGATCAACTATTGTTGTCTTATAGTTACCTGATAAGTTGTAGTGACAATGATTTGTCATATTTAAAACAGTATCTGCATCTGATATTGCATCAAAGTTTATAATCAAAGAATTATCTAAAAGTTCATATGTTACATTTATTGTTACATTTCCTGGGAACTTATCAACTGATGATTTTTGAATAGTTGTAAACTTAACTTTTGAATTACTTATAATTTGAAAATCAAACTTCTGATGAGTTATACAGTTAAATCCTCCATGAAGAGTATGCTTATCTTGATAGTTTTTTTCTAACTCATATGTTTTATCATTTAACGTAATTTTAGCATCTTTAATTCTACCGGCAACTCTTCCAACAGTTGCTCCAAAATATGATGGATTGTTAGAGTATTCTTCAATATCTTGATACTGCAATACAATATTTTCTAATTTCCCATTTTTATCTTTAGTTTTAAGTGAATAAATAACAGCACCTAAATCTAAAAGTGTGACTTCAACATTATCATTTTTTAGTGTTATTAAATTATATGTTTTATTAGCTATACAAACTTCTTTAATACTCATATTATCTCCTTAGCAAAATCTAATATTAATTTAGCAATCTCTAATTTAGTTTTATTAGTATATTCTTTGTCTTTATGATTTGATAGGATTGTTACAGATGAATCATCTTTACCAAAAACACTCGTAGAATTTGCAACAATCATATTTAAATTTTTTCTTATTAATTTTGCCTTTGCATATTCAATTATATTTTGAGATTCAGCTGCAAAGCCTATTGCAAAAATATTGGGGTAATGTTTTTTACAGTTTGCTAAAACATCAGGGTTTTTAATAAACTCTAAAGTTAATCCATCTTCAGTTTTTTTAATTTTATTATCAAACTTATTCTTTATTTTATAGTCAGCAACAGCTGCACAACCAATAAAAATATCATGACTTTTTACTTGTTCTAGCATAGCTTGATTCATATCATCAGCACTTTTAGTATTAATAATATCTAAATGATTATGGTTAATATCAAAAGATATTGAAGTTTTAGCTTTTAGTACTGTAACTTTAGCTCCTCTACTTAATAGTTCTTCTACTAGTGCAAAACCCATCTTTCCAGAACTATAGTTTGATAGATATCTAACACCATCAATATCCTCTACTGTTGCTCCAACAGTTATTAAGACACTTTTATCTTTAAAGTCTTGCTCTACTGATAATAGCTCAAATAACTCCTCAGGTTCAGGTAATCTTCCTCCTCCAATATCACCACATGCTTGTAGGCCACTATCCGGAGATATTAAATTAAAACCTAATCTTTTTAATTTAGCTACATTATCCTTAGTTAACTGATTTTGCCACATATTTACATTCATAGCAGGAGCAATGTAAACTTTTTGCATTTGTTTATTTGCTAGTATACATTGACTAAGTAAATCATCTGCAAGGCCCGTAGCTAACTTAGCAATAGTATTAGCAGAAGCTGGAATTATAAATATCTTATCAGCCCATCTTGAGAGGTTTATATGTGCCATACTCTGTTCATATTCATACATATCAAGTGATTCATCGGTATAGGTATCGCACCCAAGAGCTACTAGTAATTCTGACTTGATAAATTGTTGGGCTCCTTTAGTTACAATAGCTCTACACTCTACACCACTTTTAATAAAAAGGCGGATCAAATTTATAGTTTTAAAAGCTGATACACTTCCTGTAATTCCAAATAGAATTTTATGTGCCATAAATTACTCTCTATTTATTTAAAACTTTTTTTCTTTTATAAAAAGCTATTATTAGTAAAACCATAACAGTTACCGCAATTGCTAATATATTTACATTTTGTCTAAATACTTGTTCACTAGTCAACCAAGAGGCAAAAACAATTCCAAAGAAAATACTACTAGTTCTACCTAGAGCAAATATCATATTACAAGCTAATGAACGAACTTCTGTTGGGAATTCAGTCGCAGCATATTGAGCCCACATAATGTTATATCCACCACCAATCAAGCCAATAAGAATGCCATAGAAGAAGACTACATCACTTGATATATATTTATAGCTAAAGATACTTACTAAAAATATTATTATATTTATTACAAAAAATAAATTTGGAGATTTAAAGTATTGATTATAAAAACCACTAATAATACAGCTAATAATATTTCCTGCAAAAAAACCAAATAAGAAAATCTTCACTAAACTTGCAAAATCAACATCAGATGCTATGAATCTTACTAAGGCAAACATTACAGTAATCACAAAGAAGTAAGGTAATGTAATTAAAAAATTTAAAATTAAAGGCTTACTATAGTTTTTGAATAAAAAAATTATATTTCCAGCATTCTTAAATCTATCAGAATCATACATCTCGATAAAGTATGGAGATTCTTCTAGCATATTTCTAAAGGCATATATTGCTAAACCAGCTAGACCACCAAATATAAACATTATCTGATAAGAAAAAACACTAAATAATGTTGCTACAATTCCTCCAAGAACTCCTAAAATATATAAAAGACTCATTCCCCATGCTGCAATTTTAGGTGGGAAAAACTCAACAATTAAAACACTAGAAACAGCAAACTCACTAGCCAAAGCAAAGTAAGCTAAAAATCGTAATAACATAAAAATATGTAAATTAGTTACAAAAATACAACAGATTGTTGAAAAACTGTAAAGTAAAATACTATATTTTATAACTGTTATACGACCCAGCCTATCTGCTAATACTCCAAAAGATATAGCCCCTGCTAATATACCTACCATTTGAATATTGTTGATTAAATAGTACATCTGTTGTATTTTTGTCAAACTGTGCATATTAAACTGCTGTTTAAATATGTCTACATATGATGACCCAAATACAGATAGGTCATAAAAATCAATAAAATATCCTAAACATAGGATAAGAAGAATCCATTTTGTATTTCTCATTAATTTTGAAGAAAATCTATATAATATTAGAGTTATATTATAGATTGTAAACTGTGATATAACCAGGCAAGATTTACTATTTTAGTCTACAATAATATTTTTTTCATTAGCTGTTGATTTACAGAATGCTACATAGCGTTTATCAGTAGCAAACCAGTAGAATATAACACCAATAACTCCATTTAGTAGGTAGCTATTGATAGGTGATGTTATACATAAGAATAATAGGAAAGGTGCAGCTAAATATAAAAGATTCTTAATACCTACTCTTCTAAATTCTATAGCTCCATATATAGTCATAAGAACTATTAATATAACACTCATATTAATATTTGTTTGTGTTTCAACAGTGTTTAAAAGTAAAGCTAATACCAGAAACACGACTAAGCCATATATTCTAGTACGAGGTGCTAACGCTCCCATACTAACTGGTGCCGCCATATATCCTATAATATGAAAACCTGTAACTACAAGCATTAAAGCAGTCCAGTTATCTGAGAAAAATAAAAATATTGCAGCTAATATAAAGTTTGCGATTAATGATCTACGCGAGATATTAACAATAGGTGTTATTTTTGCAAAATATCTTGGCATTTGTCCTTCTGAGGACATTGCATATAACATTCTAGAGGAAGCGCCTAAATAACTATAACCAGTAGCAGATGGACTTATAATACTATCAATTATTAATAGTATAGATATATATCCTAAGCCTAATAGTGTAGCTAATTGTAATAATGGAGATTCAAAATCTAATCCAGCCCAACCACCTTTGCTAATTAAATAATCATGAGGTACTGCTTGCATAAAAGCATATTGTAAACAAAGGTATAATATTAGTACTAATGCTAAAGCAAATACAATTGCTAGAGGTACATTCCTACCAGGATTTTTGACCTCGCTTGCATAAGCAACTACCGTTTGAAAACCATTAAATGTATAAATAAGACCACCAGCAACGATTGCTGTTAAAGCAGATGTAAAACCAAACTGGCTATTACCAGGAATATCTGAGGCAAACATGCTTACATGGTCAGAGCTATGCATCAATGAATAAGTAACAAATATTAAAACAATAATTGCAGGCACAGCCATTTTAAATATTGTAATAGCATTATTTACTCTTGATAAAAGTTTAACTCCATAAAAGTTAATAATTAAATATATAACTAAAACAAAAAGAGAAAAAACTGTTCCAGCTATAGTTAGAATATTGTCATGCATCAACCAATCCATGGATTTAACACCAGCAAGGTACTGTGTTGTTGCAAGAGCTTCTGAAGATATTACAACAACTATTCCAAACCAGTTTGCAAAAGCAAAAGGCATCGCAAAAATATTATTATGCGATATCGCACTTGATCTAGTAGTAGCTCCTCTAACAGGATACATAGACACTACTTTACCTAAACACAAAGCTATCATTAAAACTAAAACTGCTGCAAGAATCCATGCTAAGAATGCCCAGTTACCTGCATTTTTGACTGTTAGCTGAGCACTAAAAAGCCAGCCAGATCCAACCATCGAAGTAGTACCAATCAATATAGCACTAAACAATGACATCTTTTTAACAGATACATCACTCATTTTTTTTCCCTTATAATTAATTAAAGCCTTATTGAAGGATAATAAATCCCCAAATTATTAAGACTTTTCACTAATAAAATCAGAATTAATCTTCTATTAGAAAAAAGTCATAAGATTTAAATTATCATTAAGAAAATGAGTTTGCAATAGCTTTTTTTATTCTTCTAAACTCATTAAAGAAGCATTACCACCTGAAGCTGTAGTATCTACACTAACTGTTTTTTCAACAACAAATCTGCGCAAATATAATGGTGATGCTGTCTCTATGGCTAGACTTGTACATTTACCATCTTTAGCAACACTTTCAGCTACAAAAGGTATAATCGCTCCTCTTCGTAGAGCTAAAGCTTGATGAACCTGCTTAACTCCAGGGACACTACCTGAAAATGCTACTAAAGCTACCTTACTATTAAATAATAGTGCTGATGATATTTCTTCTTCATCTGATAGGATTAGATGTATAGCTTTTGGATTTAAGCCTGCTTTAAGCATTAATTCAACTATATTATAAGCAGTTAGTTTACCAGTATATGCTGGCCTTGCAACCACAGTATTACCTGCTAGCAACGCTGCTGTAGTTTGACCTACGAACCTAATTAATAAATCACAGCTAGAGCACATACTTACTGCTAAGCCACGCCCTTTTAAGCTTAATTCATCAATCTCACCTGTAGGTCCTGGTAAAAGCTTAGGATGTGAAAACTCTTTTCTTGCTTGTAAGCAGTAATATGCTACTTGTTGGATAGTTTTATCTATCTGAACTTGAGCATCTTCAACAGAAACATTTGATTCTGCAACAAGGCATGATGCAATTAAGTTACGTTCTTTTTCCAATAGTCCCAAGAATTTCTCAATAATCTCTGCCCTTTGTTCAGCATTTACTGAATTCCAAATATCTGCTTCCTTGTTAGCTATATCTACAGCTTTTTCAACACTACCAACTGAAGCATAGAAGACTTTACCAATAGTTTTTTCATTTGCTGATTTAAGATCTTTAGTATTACCTTTTTTAACTTTTTCACCATTGATGATACTTGTTACCGTATAATTAGCTTTTATAAGTTTATTAGTAGCTTTCTCATCATTAGCTATCTTCTCAGGGTTATATATTTCTTCAACAGCTCCAACACCTGATAATTTTTCATTTGCTAAGCGATGCATATAGAAAGGACCACCAGCTTTAGGACCTGTACCAGACTTACCTTGACCACCAAACGGTTGCACACCAACTACAGCTCCAACGATATTTCTATTTACATAAACGTTACCAGCTTTGATGTTATTTTTAACATAGTTCATAACTTCATTAATTCTACTATGTACACCAGCTGTTAAACCATAACCTGTAGCATTAATATCATTAATAAGAGTGTCTAGCTGATTAGCTTTAAATCTCAATATATGTAAAATTGGACCAAATTGCTCTCTACCTAAATCTGATAACTTATCAATCTCAAATGCAGTAGGCATTACAAATGTACCATTTTTAGTATTTTGATTTGGTTGTGACTGATATACTAGCTTGAACTGATTTTTCTTTTGCTCTATATAAGCATTTAAATTATCAGCTGCTTCTTTATCTATAACAGGCCCTACATCTGTATCAATATACTTAGAATCACCAACTTTAAGCTCTTTCATAGCGCCAACTATCATCTTTATATAGCTATCAGCGATATCTTCTTGTAAACATAAAATACGTAGAGCTGAACAACGCTGACCTGCACTATCAAATGCTGAGCGCATAACATCAGCTGTTACTTGCTCAGGAAGAGAAGATGAGTCAACAATCATTGCATTTTGGCCACCTGTTTCTGCGATAAATGGAACAATCTCGCTCGATTTATTTGCTAAAGTTTGATTTATTATGCCAGCAACTTCTGTTGAGCCTGTAAAGATGACGCCTTTACAAACAGGACTCTTAACCAATGCTGTACCAACTGTAGCACCATCACCTGGAGTAAACTGAAGTACATCCTTTGGCAAACCTGCTTTAAATAAAAGCTTAACAGCCTTATATGCAATTATAGATGTTTGCTCAGCAGGTTTTGCTACAACTGTATTACCAGCAGCAAGGACAGCTGTAACCTGACCTAAGAATATAGCTAATGGGAAGTTCCATGGACTAATACACACCATAGCACCACGACCACTAAACTCTATTTGTTTTAGATTTTCTGATAATGCAGGCAGATCTATAGGACCATTAAATTCTTCACGTGCTTGAGCTGCATAGTAACGACAAAAATCAACTGCTTCTCTAACTTCATCTATCGCGTTAGCTAGAGTCTTTCCTGCTTCAATCATCGCTATAGCAATAAATTCATTAGTATTTTTCTCTAAAAGATCTGCAAAACGTTCTAGTATCTCAGCTCTTTGTGAAGCAGGAGTATTATTCCAATCATTAAATGCGCTTTGGGCATTTTTTAATGCTCTTTTTGCTGTTTTAGCATCAGCATTTATTACACTACCAATAACTTTATTAGTGTTCGGATTAATTACATTTTCAAGAGTTTCTTCTTTGTTCAGCTTAACTCCTGATACTATTGGCTTTGCTTTATATGTATTTTTAGAGGTATATTTTTCTATATCAGCATACATTGTCTCTAAAATAGCAAAATCATTAGTATTATATCCTTGAGAGTTTAGTCTAGGAGCTACAATATCTTTTGGATAAGGGATATTTGGATGTTGATCACAACCATGATCAATTGCTTTTTTAACAGGATCTTCAATTAATTCTTCTATAGGTAGATTCTCATCAACTATTCTATTTACAAAAGAGCTATTAGCACCATTTTCTAGAAGTCTTCTAACCAAATAAGCTAATAGATGCTTATGACCACCTACAGGTGCATAAATTCTACAAGGTATTTCTTCATAGCCCTCTTTACCAACTATATTATCATATAAAGGATCACCCATACCATGTAAACATTGGAACTCAAAATCCTTGTTTCCTTGTGCTAGTTCCATTACAACGGCTACTGTTTGAGCATTATGCGTTGCAAACTGCGGATAAATATATTGATGACTTTCAAAAAGCTGTTTAGCACATGCTTGATATGATACATCAGTATGATATTTACGTGTAAATACAGGGTAACCTTCTAATCCTTGTTCCTGGGAATGTTTAATCTCAGCATCCCAATAAGCACCTTTTACAAGACGCACCATAAATCTTCTATTAGTTTTCTTTGCAAGATTTGCTAGATACTCAAGAACATATGGAGCACGTTTTTGATACGCCTGAACAACTATACCAATCCCATTAAAACCCTCTAATGATGGTTCATGTGCTAATCTTTCGACTAGCTCTAGTGATATCTGAAGTCTTTCTGTTTCCTCAGCATCAATATTCATACCAACATTATATTCTTTAGCTAACTCGGTTAATTTTAATAACTTAGGATATAGTTCTTCATGAACTCTTTGATGCTTAACAACTTCATAACGTGGGTGTAATGCAGATAACTTTATTGAAATCCCAGGGTTTTTCTTAATTTCTTTATTTACTGCATATTTAGCAAGCTCTTTAATAGCATGTAGATATTGATCATAATAATACTCTGCATCAGCCATAGTCATAGCTGCTTCACCAAGCATATCATAAGAGTAGCTATATCCTTTATCAACTTTCACTTGAGATACTTTTAAAGCTTCTTCGATAGTTTCCCCAAGAACATACTGTTTACCAACTATTTTCATAGCTTGCTTCATTGCTTGGCGAATCACAGGCTCACTTGATTTTTTAAGGAAATTTTGGAAAACTTTTCTATAAGATTTCTTACTATCTTTTAAGATCTTACCTGTTAGCATTAAGCTCCAAGTAGCAGCATTTACAAATAAATGTTTTTCCATACCTACATGTTCTTTCCATGCAGCGCTTGTTAGTTTATCTTTAATAAGTAAATCAATAGTGTATTTATCAGGTACTCTTAATAAAGCCTCAGCTAAACACATTAAAACGATACCCTCTTCTGAAGATAGATCGTACTCAATCATAAATGCATCTATACCAGATTTTTTAAGTCTATTTTTTCTAACTTGAGCAACTAAATCATAAGCTTTCTCACGAACTTTAGCCTTTGAAACACTAGAAATTTGTGCTTTTTCGACAAGGTTAGTAACAGCTTTTCTTTCGTCTATTAACCAATATTGAGAAATATTCATTATTTCCTTAGAAATAGGATACTCACCGGTGTGGTTTAGTAAGTTGTTCATAAAACTTCCTCTTCTCTATTTTAAATTATCTTTATTAAATCTTTTTTTTTCATTTACAATTTTCTGTATTAATTCTTGATACTTTTGGGGAGCCTCAACTCCTTTAAAGAGCCAGTCAAAAAGATCACTATCTTCACTTGTCAAAAATTCAACAAAAAGCTTTTTATTTTGTAAATCCTCTTTCATATAACAATTATTTAAATATGGGGCTAGTATTATATCAAGCTCAAGCATTCCCCTTCTTGCCGAGTACTTTATCTTTTCAACAGAGCTAAATATAAGATTATCATTATTTATTAACATATTTTATTGATTATAAAACAAGAATTACAATAGTTTATAGCATACAAGTCATACAACCAATATAGTTATTGAAATTATTTAAAAAAATACTCTTTAAATTGACCAAACAATTAGGTATTATTTGTTTAGTTTAATAATTAATTCAAATTAACTGTTAATTTTCTCTAATAATTAGCTTTATCAAAAAATTTATAAGGACTGAAATCTAATGGCTATTAGTCAAAATGCTATAAAAATACTTCAAGAAGTTGATGAATTAGATCTATTTAGTAATATCTCAGAAGAGTGGTCAACATTATTAAATGAGCCTAATGATGAAATAAAAATCAAAAAACTTTATTCTGCCTTAGTTAAAGAAAGTATCCGTCGTGAAACTGCTGAAAGATTAGCTAAAGATGCTAAATCATATTGTGACTTACTTCAAGAGCAATCAAAACAAAGAATATCTGACTTAAAAGAAAGTCTAGAGAGTCAAATTACTTTCTTAACTCAACAAATAAAAGACTTAAAAGACGAATCATCTAGAAATTTAGATTACTATAGAAATGAGTTAAAAAAAGCAACAAGGAACTTAATAGATAGCAAAAACTAAAAATCATATTACTTTTTTAAAATAAATCTTAACTCTCTCACTAGTATTAACTGTCCTATCAATTTAAAATAGATCAGTAATGATTTTACTTTTCTAGAAATTTTTGAAGGCTAGTTTGAGACTCTGCCAAAAGCTTTAAGTTACCAACATCATTGATTAAAATAAATTTAAGCATTTTATTACTATTTTTCTTATCTAAAAGCATTGCATCAATATACTCTTCTTTATCTATATCCTTAGGAAAGCTTATTGATATATTAAAACTTGTAATAAACTCTTTAAACTCTGTAGCTTGCTGAAGATTTATCATTCCTAAGAAACATGAAAAGTCGACAGCCTGAGCCATACCAACACCAACAGCCTCTCCATGTTTTAATCCAAGATATTTTTGACATTTTTCAATAGCATGACCAAAAGTATGACCAAAATTAAGTATAGCCCTAGCGCCAGTTACTTCTTTTTCATCTTCAGCAACTACTTGAGCTTTAATTTGACAGCTTCTTTTTATCATTTCTATTAAAGTTTTTTGATCTTTATCTAAAATTTTCTGTCTATTAGATTTTAACCAATTATAAAATTCTTTAGATATAAAAGCATATTTCACTACTTCAGCCATGCCGGAAGTAAACTCTCTTGACGGCAAAGTTTTATAAAATTCAATAGATGTATAGACAAGTTCTGGCTGATAAAATGCACCAATCATGTTTTTCCCTAAACTATGATTGATTGCTGTTTTACCACCGACTGAAGAGTCAACCTGAGAGAGTAATGTGGTAGGTATTTGAATAAAATCAACGCCACGTTGATAAATAGCAGCAGCAAAACCTGTAATATCACCTATTACACCACCTCCTAGAGCTATTAGAACTGTAGAAGAACGTGTAAATTTATTTTCCAGTAAAGTGGATAATATCTTATCTAAACTTTGTTGAGATTTATATTGTTCACCATCCTCTAAAATACAAGTATAGACATTTGTTACTTTAGCTATAGGATTTAAAATGTTTTTTAAATATAATTTCTCAACAGTTGTATTTGTTACAATAAGAACTTGTTTATTAGCTATGTGCTTATTTATATGAGAGTAGTCTAAAGATGAATCTATAACTATCTCATAGCTTTTACTAGATGTAGGGTTTACTTGTAGCTTATCTATCACAGGATTGTTTCTTCAACTAAAAATGTAGATATTTTATTAACGATATTTTTCACTGTTGCTCCATTTGTTTCAACAACAACATCTGCAATACTTTTATATAATGGCTCTCTTTCGGCCATTAACTCTTCTAAAACAGGTTTTTTATCATCAACTCTTAACAATGGTCTTTTTGTGTCTTTTGCTGTTCTTTCAAGTTGTTGCTCAATTGTTGCCTCTAAATAAACAACTTTACCTCTTGATGATAATAAAGAACGCGTATCAGCATCTAATATTGCACCACCGCCAGTTGCTAATACGATATTTTGTTTTTCAGTTAAAATTTCAGCAATGACATCTCTTTCACGGTTTCTAAAACCTTCTTCACCTTCTAAATCGAAGATCCAATTAATATCAACTCCACATTTTTTTTCGATAGTTTCATCAGAATCAACAAATTCTAGTTTTAATTCTTTAGCTAACTGCTTACCTATAGTAGACTTTCCAGCACCAACTGGACCTATTAAGAAAATATTTTTTGTTCTTATCATTTTTGACTCAAAATTATAAGTTGATTATACACTGTGATAGTTAGTTACTAATCACCCCTTTTATATAAAAATTATAGCTACATAGGATAACTAAATATCGATATTTTTGCAACTATTATATGCTATTCTCCTCGTATTTTTGTTTCTATAATTTTGGGCGTTATAAATATCAAAAGTTCTATATCTTCATCCTCTATCCTTGTATAGCTAAATAAATAGCCAAGATATGGGATATCTCCTAATATAGGGATTTTATTACGAGTTTCATTTTGTTTTTTCTCATATATACCACCTATAACAACAGTTTCTCCATCTTTTGTCATTATTTTAGTAGTAATCTCTCTTTTGGTTATTGCTGGTGCATCTGTACCTGTCACAAGTGCTCTATCTACACTATTTTTAGTCACTAATAAGTCCAAAACTACATTACCATCTGGTGCAATTTGTGGAGTTACTTGTAGTTCTAATACTGCTTCTTGGAAAGCAATAGATGCTGCTCCTGATGCTGTTGATTGGTTAAAAGGAATATCCTGACCTTGTTTAATAAATGCTGTTTCATTATTTGCTACAACTAAATGTGGTGAAGCTACTTGATTAGCTAAAGTTTCATTCTCTAGTGCTTGAATTTCAACAGTTAACTTAGCACCGCCAAAAAGAGTATATCCAAGCTCAGCTGTAGCACCTGCAAGGTTTGTTACAGGATTCCGTACAGGTGCTACACCACCACCTCCTCCTTGAGGTAAGTTAAATGTATTAAATGCTATATTAGTTCCATCGGTGCCTTCAAACCCATAATTAAAACCAAGTTCTAAAGTATTTTTTCTATTTACTTCAACAATTCTAGATTCTATAAGTACTTGATCATTTGGTATGTCAATCTCACTAAGAACTTCCTTAATACGTGGCATTTTTTCTTCTGTATCAGTTACAATAAGAGTATTTGTACGCGCATCAGAAGTTATACTACCTCTTGGGGACATTATGCCACCATTTTGTTTAGCCATAGAAGTAATCACCGTCTGCGCTGCTTGTGCTGTAGTATAATTTAATGGTATAAATTCAGTTATTAAAGTTGCATTATTCTCCAAAGAACGTTTTGTTTGTAGCTCTAGTTGCTCTTGAGCAGCAATTTCAGCAGCTGTAGCAACATATAATATACTATTCATTTTCTTAGTTGCTAAACCTTTACTAATAAGGACTATATTCATAACCTCATTCCAAGGAACATTTTTTAAATCAATAGAAATATTACCTCGAACACTACTACTTACTACAAGGTTTAGTCCGGCAAACTCAGATAAAACCTGTAAAACTGTTTGTACAGGAGCATCCTTAAATGAAATTGAAATTGGTTCATTAACGTTAAAGCCTTCAACACGACTATTACGTCTATCAATTTTAAATTTTAAAGCATCTCCTTCTTTTAAATCACTCAAAGCAATCCTATCAAGAGAATGTATCACAAAAACGACATTATGCTTTTCTTTATGAACTTTAATCGAATCAACTATAGTATTGAATACTTTAGTATCTATATTACTAACCCATCTATCTGATATAGTAGTATCATCAAATGTTATAGTTAAAGTATAACCATCTTGTGATAGTTTAGTTTTATAATTAGAAAACCCACTAACATTCTCTTCAAATAATACTTTAAAAACCGCGCCGCCATTTAGACTACGGTGAAACTCAAGATCTTTTATATGTTTTTCACTATTGATATTTTTATTTTGTTCACGACCAACAACTTTAGTTTGTGGTTTTGTTGTTTTTTGAGTCGTAACATTTGCAACTGCTGGATTATTTTTCGTAGCCTCTGCAAATGATGATTCATACCCTAAAACCCCACCTAATATTGTTAAAATTGTTAATAATTTCTTTTTTCTAAAAAACATCATTTTACCTTAATGTATAACTACTTGAGTTTTTTCCCAAACTCTTTTACTTGTATTTTTTTTCCATTCACTTACGACAATGCCTTCTTTAGTAACATTATCAACCTGGCCATAGTTTTTACCTATTAACTCACCTTGTTTTAGATAAATAGGTTTTTTTTCTTGAGGGGTTTCAACAACACCCCATTTCTGATTATTTTGATAAACACTTCCTTCGAACCTAAAAGAATCAAGAGGATACTGTTGTAAGTTTGTAGGTTTAGATTCCATAATCTTTTGTAGCTGAGGAGGAATAACTATAGGTTTTAATTTTACTACTTTCTTTTTCTGTGCTTGAGTTTGTTTTTTTCTTTCAAATGGTAAACTATGGTTTATATCAAAGAGGTTTCTTATTTTTGAGAGTCTTTCAAAACTTAGAGTATCACCCTTATACTCAGGGATCTCTAATTTTTCCGAGCTTTTTATAGTTTTCATTTTATTTTGAATAAGCTGATCAATTTGTTTAACTCTAGATTCATAATTAGCAAAGCTTAAACTATATGTCCCAAGAAAAATTAAAAAAATAAAAAATAATAAGCTAAATCTAATCATTTAATCTAAGCCCCCACCCCTTGACGTGAATAGGTCTGTAAATTCAACTCTACAAGCAACTTAGTATCAGACTCTTTTTTAATATTAATATTTGTAATAACTGCAATATCCTTCATATCGATTAAAGCTACAAAAAGTTTTATCAACTGAGAAAAGCTTCCACTTAACTTTGCTTTAAAGTTAAGTGCATATAAATCTAAGTACTTATTTTTCTCAATGCCTGCAGGAGATAAATCTATAACATTCATTCCTGAACTACTAATAGCTTCATTAAGTGTTGATAAAAAGATTGGTACAGAATGCTTTTCTGGAATACTATATCTCTCCTCAGCATTATGATGTTCTAATATCTTAATTTCATTTTCTAATGCCACTAAATCTTTTTGCTTTCTTACTAAGCTTGGAATTCTTGCTTGCATAGATTTAATTTGAGACTGAGCACGTTGTTCTTCTAATAAGACAGGATTTACTAACATTAAATAAAAGCCAAACATAAAAGCTGCAAAAACTATTACCATCACAGGAAGTCTAACTTTTAAAGGTGTATCTATTATTAGTTTAGAATACTTATTAGATAAAAAAAATCTCTCTACTCTTTCCTTCATCTAACACTATCTCCCTTAAATGCATTATCCTCACCAAACTTAAACTCTAAAGAGAAGTTTCTCTGTCCATTTTTTTCAGACCCTAGGCTTTTTAGTTCGACTTTTTTTACTCTAAACTCTATTTCTAAATTTTTCATAAATACAGAAAGAAGCTTGAGATCTCTAACTTCGCCATTCAGTATTAATGTATCAGAACTTGTAACATAGTTCATATTAGTTATATAAAGCTGATCTGTAATAGCTCGAGAGATTTTTTCTACCCCAAGTAAAATATAGTATTGACTAGCTTTAATATTTGCTAAATCTGAAGACATATCTAGAAGTTTATCTCTTTGTTTTTTGACATTGCGATATTCAGAAGCCTGCTTATTTAATTTAACAATCTTTGTTTGCAAATAATTTTTAACATTTATATCTTCATCACTAGACCAAGAAAAAATTATAGAAAGTGAAAACATTAGTATAAATGCAGCAAATCCTAAAAACACAAAATCGGCTACTATATATACTAATTGCTTTCTTCTCCAGCGCCCTCTTATAAAGTTTAAATCCTTCATTTTACAGCGCCTCCCTCATAGCTATTGCTACAGGAATGACATAACGATAAGGCTGATCGATCATATCAAAACTATCATGATGAATATTTATAAATGGATTTAGTATTTCACACTGCTTTTGAGATAGCTCCCTTATTGATTCAAAAATACTCTCAAAATTTTGTTTAAGTCCATACACATATACATGTGTATCCTCAAGATTTTCAAATGAATCAAAATCATGATCACTCATATCTAAAGACATAAAATCAATAAATCTTAATAAAAGTTGAATAGCCTCATCAGTGTAATTGATATCTGAGATTTCTGTATTATATATTTTTACCGTCTCATAGCTTTTAAGTTCTCCACTAGAAGAGAAACTGCATATTGATAATTTATCAGTGTATAAGCCCAAAAAAACACTATCTGTTTTATTCTTTGAAATTTCAGATAAAAATAACTCATTTACAAAGTTAACTATTGATAACTTATCTAAAGTACATACAGATAATGCTTTTTTTGCTCTAGCTGCAATATCTCGCAATTGATTAATCTTATCTATATCAGAAATATAATATACAGTTAAGATACCTTTTTCACTAATATCATCATAATAATCAAAGGCAACTTCCATATAGTCATCTGGATATTTTTTCTTGAGAAAATGTTCGACAATATAAAATATAACACCTTGTTTTTCTATAATCTCTAAGGCTTTCTTATCACATATAATTTCTTCTCTTACAACGTCTATATCATTATAACTTGTGAAACCTAGTTTTGTGAATCGTCCTAATTTATTAACTGCTATAATTTCAGCAATAATATTCCCAACACAATCAGATGTCAGATGACCTTCAAAATAGGCTTCTGGAGGAAAGGTATCACTATAGTAATTTACAAGTGAGTATCCATTAGAAGCTTTATCAAGCTTAACAGCTGACAAGGATGCTGTATCAAACTCAACTCCTAAAACTGTTTCTTGTTTTTTTATTCGCATTCTCTCAAGTAGAAATGATATCATCTTTCTCTTTTACCCACTTAACTCAAAAATTAGCTACTCTTAATCTAAAAATTAGCCGCTTTTAATCTAAAAATAAGCCTTCTATTTCTAGATATATTATGGTATTTATTCTATAATTAAATGCATGTTATGTAAACTATTCTTTCAAGGTTAAGGCCAATAAAACTATGCGTATAATACTACTTGGAGCTCCTGGAGCAGGTAAAGGAACTCAAGCAAAAATAATTGAACAGAAGTATAATGTAGCTCATATATCTACTGGTGACATGATTAGAGAAACTATTAAGTCAGGTAGCGAAATTGGAAATGAACTTAAAAAAGTGCTAGATGCTGGCCAGTTAGTATCAGATGAGTTTATTATAGAAATCGTAAAAGATAGAATCTCTAAAGATGACTGTAAGAATGGTTTCTTACTTGATGGAGTACCTAGAACTATAGCTCAGGCTGAACAATTAGATAAACTAGGTATAAATATTGATTATATAGTTGAAGTTGATGTTGCTAATGAACTTCTAATTGAGAGAATCACAGGTAGAAGAGTTCATCCAGCATCTGGCAGAACTTATCATATCAAGTTTAATCCTCCTAAAGTTGCTGATAAAGATGATGTGACTGGAGAAGCTCTAATAACTCGTACTGATGATAATGAAAATACTGTAAGAGAGCGACTTTCTGTATATCATCAGCAAACAGCAAAGTTAGTTGATTTTTATAAAAACTTCTCTTCAAATAACACAAAAACACCAAAATATATCAAGGTTAATGGTGATCAAGCTGTTGAGAAAGTATCTCAAGATATTTTCAATAGTATAGCTTAACAAGTTAAACTTTTATCTGCTAAACATTCTATCAATAATTCTGTAAAGGAAATATATTTCACTTTACCATGATAAGATAACCCTATCTGGCAACTCCTATTAAAACTGACTCCTATATCACAGTCATCTATTTGATTATTCAATGAGCTTAAGCTAGCTTTATTTAACTCAGGAGTTATAAAACCCTTATCTCCGGCAAAACCACAGCAATATATTCTTTCAGGAATAATTACCTCATCGCAACACTTATTCAAAGCTTTGACATATTTATCATCTATATTTTGCTTCCTAGTTGAACAGTCTATATGCAGAGCTATTTTCTTAAATTTTTTCTTTAATTTTAGATTATCTAAGTTAGTCAAGATTAGATTATTAATATTTGATATCTCAATATTTTGATCTTTTGCAAAATTTGCACAAGAGCTATTATCTGTTACTACATAATTATAACTTTCAAAATTTATACTGTTCTGCAAAAAGCTCTGTGATGCTTGCTGCTGTTTATAGTTAGCTTTTGAATGATACATTTGTCCGCAACACTGTTTATCTAAACTATTAGGATAATCAACATCAAAGCCAAGCTCTTCTAAAATTATTTGACTAGGGTATTTTTGATAGTTTTTATCTGCTGCGAAAATTCTATTCGGGCATGCCGGTAACAGTAGAATTTTTTCTTTATTTGAAATTTGTGAGTTAGCAAATTTAGATTTTTGAACATCAGGCATAGTTTCTAAATATATTGGAATTGATTTAAATTTACTATGCAGGTGTTGAGTCATTTTTTGCAAATTATTCTTACCAAGGATACTTCCGGCTAAATTACCTAATTTAACCTTTTGTTTTGCAATATTTATTTCTTTGGCATGATTGACTAAGCTATCAGTTCTTTCTTTTTTACTGAGAATAAATGCTCCAGTATCAATATCTACTGGGCAACGAGTCTTACAGAGACTAGTTGTTGCACAAGTCTCAATTCCATAGTATTGATAATCTTTTAACCACTGATCTTTTTGTTCGCCCTCTAATGTTTTTATTTTTCTGGCAACAGCATTTCTTTGTCTTGGCGTTAAGCTTAAATTACGTGATGGGCATACTGGTTCACAAAAGCCACATTCCATGCACTTATCAATCTGACTATCTACACTATTTAATTCTTTAAGGTTCTTTTTATGTAAATTTTTATCTTTTGTTAGTTTAACATCTGGGTTTAAAATATGCTTTGGATCAAATAGTTTTTTAATCTGCCACATAATATCCCAACATTTCTCTCCCCATTCAACTATTGCAAATGGTGAAATATTTCTACCACTACCATGTTCTGCTTTTAATGAACCATTATATTTTTTAGCAACTAATGATGTTAGCTCATACATAAACTTATCATATTCTAAAACTTCATTTTCATTATTAAAATTAGGAGTAAGAACAAAATGAATATTACCAGCTAAAACATGTCCAAAAATAGCAGCATTAGTGTAGTTATATTTAACAAACATTTTTTTTACATCTGTAATAAGATTTGCAAGATCTAAAATATTAACCGCAATATCTTCAATTAAAACACTAGTTCCATCAGGCCTTTGCCCTGCTACTGTTGGTAATACGCCATTTCTAGTTTTCCATAGCGTTTGCATTCCACTTTCATCTTTTCTAAAACCTACCTGATGAATTATGTTTGTCTGTTTTATATAGCTTTCTACTTTAGTTAATTTTGATTCTAAAGTTTGAGAGTCCTCTTCAGCAAACTCAACCATAATAGCTGCTATATTTTCATCTTCTAAAGGCATTAAAAATGGCTGCAAATCTGCAACATCTGAAACTGATTTTAAAGATAAATAGTCTAAAAGCTCAACTGATGATGGATTAATAGGAGCTATCTTTGTTGTTAAATCTATCAGTTCATCAAGTTGCCCATAAATAAGGTTTAAAGCCTTTTGTTTATAATCTGGAACTGTATTTAATGTAACATTACTAACAAAACCTAAAGTTCCTTCTGATCCTATTATAAGCCGTTCAATAATTTTTATAGGATCTTCAAAATCTAAAAATGCATTTAAGCTATAGCCACTAGTATTCTTAATCGAGAATTTTTTTGTTATAAACTCTACCAACTCTGGATTATTTATAATTTGTTGACGAATATCTAAAATCTTGTTTATAAACTTACTTTTATTATTTTTAAAGTTAGTAATACTAGTCTGATCTGAAGTATCAAGGATTTCTCCATCAGCAAAAACTACTCGTATAGAATCTAATGTAGCATATGAGTTTTTAGCTGTACCACAACACATACCACTCGAATTATTAGCTATAATTCCACCAATTTTAGCTGTATTGATTGATCCTGGATCGGGACCAATCTTTCTATCATAAATTTTTAGATACTTATTTGCTTCAGCTCCAATTATACTTGGCTGTAATTTAATCCTCTTCCCATCTTTTGAGATTTCGTAATCCAACCACGAGTTAGCTGCTAAAACAACTAATACTTCATCTGTCACTGCTTGACCAGAAAGACTAGTACCTGCTGCTCTAAACGTAAGCTTAATATCATACTGAGTAGCTAGACTTATAAGTTCAAGCACTTCATGTTCATTTGACACTATCAAGACAAGTTTTGGGATCATCCTATAGAGACTAGCATCAGTTGAATATGCATATCTTAGAAGTTCATTTTCAATTATTTGATCACTATTTAAGAAATCACTAACTTTAGATTTAAATTCTTGTAACATTATATGTATATGATAAAAATACCTTAATCTAGAGTATACATAATAGCATAATAAAGATTAATTACTTTGCGTGAATAAAAGATATCTTGCTAAATCCCTAATACTATTTTGATCATTAAAATTTGACTTATGTAACCATAACTTTAACTTTCTATTAGAGCCTTGCTGAATTATATATAAATAAATCCAACCATTTATGACTATATGATTTTTAACTAGGCTCTGTGCACAAAAATAAATTTTCATCGAAGCCAAATAAAAGTACAAGCTAATTTAATCATTCCTAGATATGC
>NZ_JBGCTX010000041.1:0-21022 GCF_041102755.1 Francisella sp. 19X1-34 | reverse complement strand
CAGTTTATTATTTCTCCAATTAAAATCAATAATTATAAATATTTAGACATGAAGTAATTATCGAACTGAGGTTATTATAGCAACGTTAAATAAATAGTGATAACCAAGAAAAATTACTCCATCTGTTTAATCTTCCTTAAAACAGTAATATTTTTCTCCAAAGATTTTACCAACTTTTGGATATCATTATCCGTTGTATAACAACCAAATGATATTCTTAATGTATTTGCAGCTTGTTTTGCATCTAAGCCAATAGCACTAAGTACATGAGATGGTTTATCGGCATTTGAAGTACAAGCAGAGCTCATAGATAATGCAAAATCTGGCATCAAAGTAAACAGAATATCTCCTGGAACTCCCTTAACAGTCACACTTAAAATACCTACATAACTTTGTTCTAAAGGAGTGTTAACTACAACATCATCAAACTGTGTTAAACACTTAACGACAGCCTCTCGATATTTTTTTAGTTTAGTTAGATCTGTTTTTTCTTTTAATAGTTCAATTGCTAAAGCAAATGCTACAATCTGCTGAGTTGCCAATGTTCCAGAACGCATGCCATTTTGATGCCCTCCTCCATGTATTTGCTCTTCAAGCTCTATCCCATCAGCGACATATAAGGCCCCTACTCCTTTAGGACCATAACATTTATGTGCTGACATAGATAGCATATCAATATTCATTTTTTGCACGTCAATCTCAACTTTACCTATACCTTGAGCTGCATCAACGTGAAATACAATATTTTTCTCTTTTGCTATTTTACCAATTTCCTCTAGAGGATTTGCCACGCCTATTTCATTATTTACAGCCATTATAGAAATCAATATAGTATCAGAGTTTATCAAACTACGTAATTCATCTAAGTCTATACACCCATGTGTATCAACACTTAGATAACTAACTCTAACCGAACTATCTTTCTTAGATAGGTAATTACAAACATCTAAAACAGCTTTATGCTCAATTGAAGTTGTTATAATATGCTTTTTATCTTTGTGACTTGCCTCAACTAGGCCTTTAATTGCTAGATTATTTGACTCTGTAGCTCCAGATGTCCAAACAATATTTCCACCTGGCGCATTTATAAATTTAGAGATAATTTTTTCAGCTTCATCAATCTTTTTCTTAGCTAACCTTCCTAAGTAATGTGTTGAGGCTGGATTAGCAAAATAGGTATCAATCTCCATATACTTTTGCATTTCCTCAACAACCTCATGAAAAACTGGAGTTGTTGCAGCATAATTAAAAAATAAAACTTTCTCAAAATCAAAATACTCAAGTTTAGGTGGAACAATAGTTTTATTGCCATTATCACGCCAGCTTGAAATACCGCCTAACAGACAGTTAGCATCTTCAAAAAGATTTTTAAAAAAACTATGTACTTTACTTGTTCTATTTGCTGTTTCACAATATATAGCAACTTTTTTATGATGGCTATATCTATCATAATTAATTAAAAACTCACTTATATGGATCGCTCCAGGGATAATATCAACAAGGTATTCTTGATAACTACGAATATCTACTAATAGTACACCTTTTTCTAATTGCTCTTTTAGAACCTGATCTGTGATCATCGCCATAACTTATTCATCCTCAAAATTCTAATTTTAAATTTAAAACACTATAGATATACGGTTAGACTAGATTTTTTTATATCAAAATGACAAAAGATATAACAATCCCCACCGCTTTAGATAGATTATATAATATTTATTAGCTACAAAAACCCTTTATAACGCTATTAACCTTATTCGTAGCGCTTAGCATAATAAAATGTCCTGCATTTATCTGAATATATTTAGCTTTATCATATGAGCCTAAAATATCACCCTCAGATGTTCTTGGTGATGCACTAGCTATATATAAAAAAGGTATATTAAGCTTATTAAATAAATCACTTTTATCAAAATAAAATGCTTCTTTAAAGATTTTGTTAAAAGGCTTTGGCTGACTTTGCCAATAGTTTAACATTTCTAAAGCCTTACCTTTCATAATAGTATAGTCATCGAAATGCTTATCTATTATATGATTATTTATATAGTCAGTTAGTGTTTGTAAGCCAAGCTGACTATCCAGTATTTCTAAAAAACTCTTTTCCTCATGTGTGAGTTTTAATTTTAAGGTGGTATCAATTGCTATAACTTTTTAATATCTAAATCAGTTTGGACTAGCTTTAAAGCTAAAAAGCCTCCCATACTATGACCTATAATTACGATATTTTTATATTTAGATAATTGATCATATAAGTATACAACCACCTCTTCTACACTATCTTTTCCTAGTGAAATTATTTCAGAATAATTAGGAGCTATTACATTATACTCTTTACTAAAAAACTTAATCTGGGCATCAAAATCTGACGGCTGGCAACACCAACCATGCAAAAAAACTAATGTATCTTTATATATATTAGCCATTATTTTTTTATAAAAGTAATTAAACTTTATAGAAATATTAACTTAGATAGACTAATTACTAAAGTATATAAACACTCCTAGAACAACAAGCATTACTGCAAATACAGCTTGTAGAACCTTATCGTTAAGTTTTTTCTTAATTTTATTTGCTATAAGCATACCTATAGCTCCACCAATTATAAACATACTAGCAATATACCAATTTATACTCGTCTGCCCATAATGTGATGCAAAACCTGATATTGATACCACAAATATTACTAATAATGATGTATTAATAGCTCTTTTAATAGGCATAGCTGTGATAAAAACTAATGCTGGAACTATTAAGAAACCACCACCAACACCAAAGAAACCTGTCAAGGTACCAACTACACCTCCACTTATTAGCAAAGCAATGATACATTTGGGTCCTATACTCTTACACACAGATTTATCTGAACTAGACATTACTTTAGCCTTTATTAAGCTCCAAATACCTATCACAATCATAAGTACGGAAAAGCTAAGCATCAGTAACTCATCAGATAATGCTTGTGAGATATGACTTCCTATAGGAGCAAAGATTATACCAGTGATAATCATCACAGCTGCTGCAATATAGTGAATATCTTGATTTTTATAGTTTACTGCAATACCAAAAATCGCTGTAAAACCAACGACAAGTAAAGATATAGTGACTGCATTGTGAAAGTCTAAACCAACACCATAAGTCAAAAGAGGAACAGCTAGTATTGATCCACCTCCTCCAGTTAGACCTAAGGCAATTCCACAAATTAAGCCAAATATTATTAAAATCATGTTGTTACTACTCTTCTACACCACACTTTAAATTAGCTGGCACTGCAATATCAATATAATTTGGCGGAGGTAATTTCAAATCATCCATTAGTTTTGCATATTCTTCTGCTGATTTAACTTGTAGTCTTGGGTTATTTTTCTTTTCCTCAGCAACACTACTACTTGTTATACCGTTATAATCATGGCCTGGATAGATAATAGTATTACCAGGTAATGTCATTAACTTATTTATGATACTATCATAAGCAGCATAAGAATTACCGTTTTGGAAATCAGTTCTTCCTGAACCTCTGATAAGTAATGTATCACCTGTAAATAATTTGTTCTCCGTCATAAAACAGTATGAATCATCAGTATGGCCAGGAGTATATATTGCTTTTATTTGATAATTACCAAATTCAATAATATCACCATCAAAAACTTTTTTAGTTGTATGCTCTGCTTTAGTTTCTCCACCAAGTACAATACCACAACCAGTTTCTTGTCTTAAAAGGCCCGCTGCGGTTACGTGATCAGCATGAACATGAGTATCAATTGCATAGATAAGCTTCAAGTTAAGCTCTTTTAAAAGTTTAATATATTGCTTAATATTAAACCTTACAGGATCTATTATTACTGCTTCTCGAGTTTCTTCACAACCCAAGATATATGTATAAGTATAAGTATCTCTATCTATTAACTGCCTAAAAATCATAGTTTCTCCTTCTTTACTAGTTAAAGTTTGCCTTGCTAAAAGGCACCTTTTCTTTGGTCAGTTTTTCAATAGTATCATAATAGTATGACATCATAATATATGATCCTGCGATATTATAAACATCATAGCCTTTTTGTTGTAGCATAAGAGCAACATTATATGATCTTTGACCTGTTCTACAATGAACATATACAGGTTTTGTTTTATCTATTTCTGATAGCCTATTTCTAACTTCAGACATTGGAATATTTTTTGCTCCTATTAACATGCCATTAGCTATCTCTGATGGGTTTCTTACATCAATAATTTGAGCATTTTCTGCAATTAAATCTTTTACTTTAGTAAATGGTATTTGCTTAAAATCACCATTTAATATATTACTAGCAACATAGCCTGCATGATTTACAGCATCTTTACCAGTCGAATATGGTGGTGCATAACAAAGCTCAAGATCCTGAAGATCCTCGACTGTCATGCCCGCTTTGATAGCGGTAGCAAACACATCCATTCTTTTATCAACGATACCCTGACCTATTGCTTGAGCACCTAATAATTTACCAGTATTTTTCTCGAATATAACCTTTATAAATATTGGTTTAACTCCAGGCATAATACCTACTCTATCTACAGGCACAACATAAGTATAATCATACTCAATATCTAAGTTATGGAACTTAATCCATGCCTCATTTAAACCTGTACTTGCACCAGTATAGTTGAAAACCTGTATTATCGATGAAGCTATATAACCATTATTAACTATCTTCTTACCATTTATATGATCAGCTATCAAACGTCCTTGTTTATTCGCTGGTCCTGCTAATGGTAGATTAAAATGTTGATTAGTCAGGGCATTCTTGACTAAGATAGCATCACCTGCAGCATAAATATCTTCATCTGATGTTTGATAATTTTGATTAACTTGAATATGCTCGCTCTTAGCTAAATCTATTCCAACATCTTTCAAAAACTTAGTCTCCGGAGCTACACCTATAGATAAAACTACCAAGTCAGATTTAATTTGTTTACCAGACTCAAGTAAGACTTTATCAGATTCAAAACCAACAACTTTTTCTAATAGCATCAGTTTAATATCATGATCAAGTAATTCTTTTTCTAAGAATTTAGCCATCTCATAGTCAAAAGGACGCATAATTTGGTTAGCCATCTCAACTATAGTTACATTAAAACCTCTTTCTTTAAGGTTCTCAGCAACCTCTATTCCGATAAATCCAGCTCCAATAACAGTTACATTCTTGACTGTTTTATTAGTGTTAAAAACTGCTTGATGTATTTTTTTAACATCTACCACATTTCTTAGAACAAAATGATCTATCAAATCAAGACCTTGAAAAGGAGGTACTATTGGTTTAGCCCCAATAGCTAAAATTAACTTATCATAGCTTTCTGTATATTTTTCATTAGTTTGAAGATTTAAAACTGTAACAAGCTTATTTGACTTATCAATATTTATAACTTCAGAATTTGTACGAGCATCGATATTATATTGTTTATCAAACTTTTCTGGTGTCATTAAAACTAGCTTCTCAGCTGGTTCAATATGCCCACCAAGATGATATGGTAAACCACAGTTTGAGAATGATACATGAGGACCCTTTTCAAACATAATAATCTCTGCTGACTCATCTAATCTCCTTAGCCTAGCAGCTGCTGATGCCCCTGCAGCAACTCCTCCAACTATTAGATATCTCTTAGCCATAATAAGCTCCTTTTATTCTTAATTATTTTCTTTTGTTATAGGGTAAAAACTCTAACATCACGGCTAGCCCACAAGTTCCTGATACCCCTGCAAATAGAAGTCCTGCGCCAAAAAAACCACTTAAAATTGCAAAATATTGAGATACTGTGAATGAAAGCACAACACCTAAAAGCACCATAAAACCTACTATAATCTGTACTTGACGCATAATTGGTAACGGCTCTTTAACATTTTTTTGTGTTGGCTGTTTATGCTGTTTCCAAGCATTAATACCACCTTCTAACAAATAAACTGCCTTTGCTTTTAAATCTTTAACTTTGGTAGCTGCTTGATTAGTTCTATTTCCTGATTGACAATGAAGCACTACAATCTCATCAGGCTGAATATCAGTATCATAAATTTTATCAACTGTGATATTTTCAGCACAATCAATACACTCTCTGCTATGCTCGCCTGCTGTTCTAATATCGATCAACTTAACTTTCTCTTTCTTTTTCAAACTAAGAAACTCTTTTACTGTAATATTTTTTACCTGATGCATTCAATATCTCCTTTAGATTATTCTAATTTAGTTTTTTCTAATATTATGTATAAATTTTTAGTCACAATATATTCTGTATAAAGCTTCTAATATTTTCTTGACAGCTGGATCTTTTAAACTATAAAAAACTGTTTGTGCTTCTTTTCTAGTTTGAACCAACCCCTCTTTTCTCAATACAGATAAATGCTGAGAGAATGCTGATTGGCTAAGATCAGAATACTCTGCTAGTTCGCCAACTGTCATTTCTTGTCTTAAAAGTAGACATAAAATTAATAGTCGAGATTCATGCGAAATAGCCTTTAGTAATGCTGATGCCTTACTAGCATTATCTTTCATTTGCATTAAATCCATACTTAAACTCGGCACCTAGAACTTTCAATACACTTATATTAGCAAAAACTAATTTAGTAATCAATAATATAAGATAAATATTCCTCAATAATCTATAAAACTAGATATGATAAAAGTCAAAATATCACTCTATGCTATAATTACAGTTGAGTTTACCTATATAGACTCATTAACAATAAGTTATGGGGAATAATTAATGTTAGAAATAATACAAATTACTATTGCAGCCCTTTGTGGTATAGCAGTAGGTGTTGAGAGACAACATCATGGATCTTCAGCAGGAATTCGAACCTACGCACTAGTTTGTGTTGGATCGTGTCTATTTGGAATTATATCTACACATGCAAGAAGTGGAGCATATTATGAAAGTATTGTTGATCCCACTAGAATAGCCGCACAAATTGTAACAGGAGTAGGATTTATTGGTGGTGGTATTATCTTTAAAGATAGCAACCGTGTAAGAGGGATAACAACTGCTTCTACAGTATGGGTTATGGCCTCAATTGGTTTAGCTATTGCTTTTGATATGTTTTTACTACCTATTGCAGCAACTATAATTTGTATTATTATTTTAACCTCAAATAGATGGCCTTTTTTCAAAAAAATAGGCAAAAAACATAAACATTATTTAGAGGATGAGGAGTAATGACATATAAACTTAGTACTAAACTAACTATTTTGCTTATATCTTCTTTTTAGTAAAGAAAATACTACTTATAAAGCTTACTACTACTATCAATACAATAATAATCAAACCATTATTAAACTTGTGCCACTCATTATGAAAAGTAGTATCATACAACCATTTTGAATATGGCGAAGACTGGTTAAAATAATGAATAACAGTTGTTTGACCAATAATATACCCTGTCAAAGGTTGAATGAGTATGCCATTAAACAACAATTGAATTTCCTGGAAAGCTAGCATAGCACCTCCACACCCCAAGCCATATAGAAAGTTAAATAAAAAAGCTATTTTAAAGCCTAAATTTCTATCAGGCCATTTTATATACATAATTAAACAAAGAAAGGTTAGTGTTATAAAACTAAAGCATATTGCTACAACTCTATTATTCTGATATTTTGATACAAGATATCCAGCAACAATACCTCCTACTGCAACACCAACTGGTACCATACCATTCATCATAATTGCTGTATCATGAGGTACTCCAAAAACTCTCATTTCATAAGTAACATTATAAAGATCAGCAAATGTTAATATTGAACCAAACAAGCCTGCAAAATAAAATGACGCTAGCCAGAAATTTCTTTTCGAAAGAATAAATAAAATCACAGATATTAAAGAATCTTGTGAGTTACTCTTCGTTGTAGTCTTTATTTTGTGTGGTAGTAAAATGCTCAAACCAACTGTACATATAAAAAATATTGCTGCCAAAATATCAAATACATAGATATATGAATATTGGCTAAGAGCCTTACCCGCAAATAAAGCCAATACCCCAGCAAAAATATTAGCTATACTTTGACTTAGTGATGAAAAGAATGCAAATTGATGCTCTAAAAAATTTGTTTGTACAACATATAGAACCCCCACAAAAGTGCAGCCAAGCCCTATACCAAGCATCGCCCTAGCAACAACAAGAAGCTGAAATATTGTTGCATGTGCAAACAATAAAGCTCCTAATGCTGATAAAAGTGCTGAGCTTGATAATAATAACTTTGGTGATATCTTGTTGATTAGTATTCCTGAACATACTTGAGATATTGCAAACACTATAAAAAACACTCCTGAGAGTATCGAAAGATTTGTATCACTTAGATGGTTATCTAGCTTAATTGACAAAGCATAAGTTCCAAACAAAATGGCTGAAAAAACACTCATTGCAAAAAAGAATTCAGTTATAATCCAACGTGCATAATTTATAATTCTCATTAGTTATCTCCCTTATAAATTAATATAAAAATTAAAGCACATAGAAATATATCTATAATTAGATATATTACATTATCGCTTTGATTAATTTAGTTTTTAAAAAATATATTTGATGATTACTACTAGTGAACCTTCTTACCATATATGTAAGTTGCTTCAACTAGACGATCATCTCCTAAAGAGATAATTGAGAATAAATAATCTTGAAGATTATATGAGGATTCTAATCTATATTTAAGAAGGGAGTTTTTATCTGGATCCAAAACGATAAAGTCAGCTTCTTTATTAATTTCTAAGCTACCAATCTTATCATCCAAACCTAAAGCCTTGGCACTACCCAGTGTAGTACAATACAAACGAACTAATGTTTCTAGTTTATATGAGTTTAATAATGCTGCCTTATACGCATCATCCATAACTCGAAGCATACTTAGAGTATTTCCAGCAGCCCAGTCTGTAGCTAAAGTAAGCTTAACACCTCTTTCAATAGCTGTTTTATAGTCAAAATGCCCACTGCCAAGATAATTATTACTTGTAGGACAACTAGCAATAATAACTCCTTGAGATTTAATTCTATTCCACTCACTATCGGATAAGTGAATACAATGCCCTAAAATAGTTTTATCAGTAATCAATGAGTAATTTTCATACACATTTAAGTAGTCTGTAGCATTTGGATATTGCGCTAGAGTATCTGTTATCTCATTTAGATTTTCACTTAAGTGAGTTTGTATATATACATCTTTATACGATTGCATAAACTCTTTACATAAATTAAGAGTTTTAGTGTCACAACTAAGAGCAAATCTAGGAGTTAGTGCATAGCTAGCACGGCCTTTATTATGCCACTTGTTACAAAGCTTTTCTGAGATCTTCATATTAGTCTCTGGATCTGTGATTATATCTTTGCTTCCTTTTGTCATAATAGTATTTCCAAGAATCACTCTCATATTATATTTTTGCGCTAATTCAAAAACGATATCAGTACCATCGTAAGCACTTGGAGCATAACCACATATTGTAGTAGTGCCATTTTTAAATAACTCTTTGAATAAAATATCAAACTCTTTGTACGCTAGTTTACTGCTATTAAAACTTGCTTCACTTGGAAATATATAATTGTCTAACCATTCTAAAAGTTTTTCACCATAAGCTCCCACAGCCTTAGTCTGAGTCGTATGCATATGAGTATCTATAAAACCTGGCATTATTAATTTACCAGAATAGTTGATCAAATTATCATTTTCATTAATTACAATTTCATGAAAATCATTAACTTCGGTTATTATACCATCCTCTACAATAATTGCTCCATCTCTCAAAAATGTATAATCATCTGAATCAGAAAATAAATTATCAACCTTATGTCCTAATAATGACTGGAGAGTAGCATTTTTTTTAAATGTAAAGATACTTGCACGATATATTGTTTTCATAGTTATTATCCTCTTGTTGATTTATCGTTATTTAAACTAAATAAATCCATTCGGGTCAATTGAGGATTATATAACCAGCTGATAACACTGGGCCTAATTGAATTATCTAACCAAATAGACAAACGTCGATATTCTACAATACAAAATATAAAAGTCAATTTTTTTAAAAAACTTCACCAAACTCTTTTGCATAATAAACTGTTTGACCTTTTAACGCACTCAATTTATTGGTTAAGTCTAAAACCATAAAGACATCACTTGGTACATCATATTGACATTTAATTTGATATTCACTCGTTGGTTTAAATCCAAATCTAGGATAGTAACTTGGATGTCCTAAAACAAATATAGCATCAATATTATTCTTCTTAGCTTCTTTTATAACAGTTTCAACAAGCTTGCTACCTATTCCTTGATTTTGATATTTCGGTGCCACACTCATTGGAGCTAAACCAAATATACTAATGTTGCTAGCTTTTGACTCCATCTTAGAAAGAACTATCTGACCTACAATTGTGTTATCTATATCAGCAACTAAAGAAATTAAACTTTGATGATCAGTATGTAACAATCTAACTAACTTCTCTTCATCATCAGTTTCAAAAGATGATGCAATAAGCTGATAAACAGATTCTTGATCTTTTAGTTGTTCATAACGAATATTTATATTCATAAATTAATCCTTTATAACTAAATCTCTAGTTGAACGTATTTCAATATTTAAAAACTTATCAGTCTTTTTGATTTTTCCAAAAACTGCAAACTTAGCTCTTTTACTTTTATCAAAATTTAGATACTTAACTTGGTTTGGTACTATAAAAATTGAAAACCTTGAATCTTGATCAACCTTAAAGAGAAGCTTTTTACTCTCACCTATATCTGAAGCTGTAATCCCTGCAACCCCATATATAATACAGTATTTATTATTGATGCTCTGTATATCAATATCAGCCAGCTCCATACCATTTATTGTATAGATATCTTGCTTTGAATATTCTCGAGTTCTATTTTCAGCCAACTGTTGCTTTTTAAAAGGCATTAGGTTTAGTTCATCTTCTTTTCTAAGCACACCATCATTTTCAAGCTTTGTAAGAAGATTTATATACTTTTCGAGATTTTTATTAACAAGAAAGTTAAGCTTACTCATATCTTTTTTTGAGTCACTTAAAACTAACTCTTTTATCTTATCATTAGCTATTGGTTTACTAGATTTAGGGCATAGCACATCATGCTTATCTTCACCTTTAATAAATTCAAAGTATGAATCTTGATTTGCCTTACGAATAAGTTTTAATTTAGCCTTACCACAATCTGGACAAAAAATGTTGCCAAAATGTAGTTTACTACTATATTCACTAGCTTTTATAAAACCTTTTTTATATCTGGCTATTTTCACTATTATTTCCTTTACTTAAAGAAGTTGAACAATGCTCAACCACTGCAGTTTTAAATTTAAACCTAAACTTTTTCAAAAAGTATATCTGATATTTGATGCTCTAAGTTTTGCCCTCTTTTTTCAAATTTTGTCAAAGGACGCCATTCTGGTCTTGGTGCAAAACCAGAATACATATTTTGATATTTGTCATCATTTTCAAGTAGCTCTAAAACATCTTCAGCATAGGGTAACCAATCACTAGCATAATGAAATACTCCACCAACTTTGAGCTTCTTAGCAAAAAGGTCCATATTTGACTGGTTAACTAGTCTACGTTTATTATGTTTTTTCTTATGCCATGGATCAGGAAAATATACTTGTATACCAGATAAAGACTCATCAGCAATCATATTTTCTAATATTTCAACAGCATCATGACTCATTATCAAAAGATTTGCTATATTTTGATGTTCTATCTCATATAAAATATTACCAACACCTGCTTTGTGTACTTCTATACCTAGATAATTCTTGTCTGGATTTTCTAATGCCATCTGGATTAATGACCCACCCATACCAAAACCAATTTCTAAAACTACAGGATTAGCATTAGAAAATATTTCTGAAAAATCTATTTGTCTATTATGATCATAGCTAATCATATATTTTTTAGCATAATTTTCAAGCGCTTGTTGTTGCTTCTTGGTTACTCTACCTGCTCGTTGTACATAACTTTTTACTTGACGTAAATTTTCTTTAGATTTATCACACATTTTTCTAGATTTACAATTTTATTAGTACTATTCTATATCAACTATAATAAAAATAAGAGTATCTCGGTGTTAATATTTTTAACAATTCTTGCTTTACAGATTAGTTGCTTAGTACTTCCTGGACCAGATTTTTTTATAACTATTAGTAATTCTATCAAATTTGGCCAAAAACAAGGTATTTATACAGCTTGTGGTATAGCATCAGGAATTCTTATAAATACATTTATTGTCTATTGGTTTGGATCATTTTTGCTCTATAAAGAACCTATATTATTTAAATGTTTAATATTAGTTGGTGCTATATATCTAGCTTATCTAGCTTTTAATCTATATAAAAGTATATTTACAAAGCAACAAGACTTAAACCCAAATGCTAGTGAACATATTAAAAATCTAAATACTTTTGATACACCTCCAAACTTTAAGCTTTTTTTAAATGGTGCCTTTACTAATTTAGCTAATGCAAAAGTACTAGTTTTCTTTAGCTCAATGTTAAGCTTAGTCGATGGTCTACCTAGTTTGGGTAAAGTTAGTATTTGGATATGTATAGCTCTAACAACATTTATTTGGTTTTGTATAGTTGCCACTTTTTTTGGCAACAATAAACTTAGACAAATCTTCTTTAGAAATATTAAAAAGCTTGAGCTTATTTCGGCAGTATTTATAACAGTTTTTGTAATAATTATTTTGATTGAGCTTTTCTAAAATAAAACCTTACTCCAACCTAACTTCTCCCTCAAAGTATCATAATAGTTATAATCTTCGGTGTGTAAAACAGTAACTTTCTTTTCAGCTTTCTTGATAGTAACTTTTTGATGAGAGCTTAGAATAGTATCATGCCTACCATCTATACTTAAAACAGGCTCAGGATCATTATACTCTGTTATATATATATCTATTACACTTTCATCTGAGATTACCAAAGGCCTACTATTTAGCGAATGTGAGCATATTGGAACTAAAACTATACTATTTTGATTAGGATTTAAAATTGGACCTCCTGCAGCCATAGCATGAGCAGTAGAACCTGTAGGAGTCGACACTATAAGACCATCTCCACGCTGATCAAAAGCATATCTACCATTTATATATACTTTTAAACCAAACATTAATCCTCGACTTGAAGTTATCGCTATCTCATTAAGAGCTATAGATGCCTCTAAAGGAACACGTAAGTTATCATCAACTCTACACTTAAGCATGCTTACATTAGAAATGGAAACTTGTCCTTTTAGAATATTTAAAAGATCATCTTTTAGTGTTCTGTCATTTGATGCTATAGTCGTCAAAAACCCTAATTTACCTTTGTTAACACCCATAACAGGTATATTGCTATACAAAGCCAATACTCTAGCTGCTTTTAAGAAATTTCCATCACCTCCAACAACTATTGCAACATCACATTTAAGCGCTATTTCTTTTAGGCTAGAGACTTCAATATCTCTTAGATTAATATCTTCGGCAGTCTCAGATTCTACAATTACCTGTAAACCTTTTTCGTTAAGGTAGTTATATAGCATTTCAACAGTTCTACTGACATCCTGTTTATAATGCTTTCCTACAATAGCTACTTTTTGATATGCAAACATTATTTTTAAGTTTTATAGTTTTACTAAAATCAAAGTATAACAAAAGAGCTTTATATTTATAATATATAAATTAACTAAGTAGGGTCGAATATAGAAAAATGCTTTCTAAGCTTTTAAACGAATACCTTTCTCTAATAAGTACCAGCAAAAGTAATACAATATCAATGTAAAAATAATAATTGCAGCGAACGCATAATATGGATTAACATCTGAAACACCAATAAAACCATATCTAACAAAATCAACCACATAAAACAATGGATTACATGAAGATATAAAGTGCCAAAAACCTGTAAGGTTATTTATGTTATAAAAAACGCCTCCTAAATAAATAAGAGGTGCTAATATAAATGTTGGAAATATTGTAGTATCATCAAACTTCTGTGAAAATATGGCATTTATTAAACCTCCAAGTGAAAATAATGCACCACAAAATATAAATCCAGCTAAGACTAGAAATATACTATAAATAGTACTAAAACCATCTAGTGCAAATGCTGCTATACTTACTAATACACCAACTACAAAACCTCTAAAGATTCCTCCTGAAATATAGCCTAAAATTACCACATGGTTACTCACAGGAGAAACTAATAGCTCCTCTATAGCTTTACTAAAACGTAGCCCAAAGAATGAGCTTACAACATTACCATATGAGTTTTGAATCACCGCCATAATAATAAGACCTGGAGTAATATATTGCATATAAGTAACACCATGCCCCATACTACCAATACGTGACCCAACAACTTTACCAAATATCAAAAAATATAAAATTATAGTTATAACTGATGGTAATAATGATTGTGGCCAAATCCTAAATATTCTTTTACACTCACGACTAAAGATCGTTACATATGCTATCCAATAATCTTTTAAATTCATAAATTTACCTATTTATTCCTTGCAACGTCTATAAATAACTTTTCTAGTTTTGCTTCTTTAGTGCGTACACCTAGAACACCTAGGTTATATTTATTTGTTAACTCTGAGAAAACTTCATTTAAAACAGCACCTTTTGAAACTTCCACTTCCAATGTGTATTCATCAACTAACTTTACATTACCATAGCTAAGTTTGATATCTTCTTGACACTTATCTTTTAAATCGAAGATATAAGTATGTTGGTCTGCTGTCTTTAGGAAACTTTTCATGTCTGTATTCACATGAACATTTCCTTTATGGATAAGAGCAATACGATTACACATAGATTCAGCTTCTTCTAAATAATGTGTTGTTAAAATCACTGTTAATCCTTCTTTATGAAACTCTGCTATCATTTCCCATAAAGAGTTTCTAAGTTCAACATCAACACCCGCTGTTGGTTCATCTAATATCAATAATTTTGGCTTATGTATTAATGCTCTAATAACCATCAATCTTCTTTTCATTCCGCCTGATAAGAACCTTACTTGGGCATTTCTTTTATCATAAAGATCAACTTTCTTAAGTAACTCTTCTGCATAAGGTAATATCTCTTTTTTAGAAATACCATAAAATCCAGCCTGTGTAATTAGAATATTTATAGGCTTTTCAAAAAGATTAAGGTTTACCTCTTGAGGCATAACTCCTATATTCTTCCTAGCACTTATAAAATCACTATCAATATCATGACCAAATATTTTAATTTGACCAGAGGTCTTATTTACAAGGGAAGAGATCATACCCAATGTTGTTGATTTTCCAGCTCCATTTGGACCCAAAAGAGCAAAAAAATCTCCCTTATTAACATCCAAACTAATGTCATTCACGGCTTTAAAACCATCTTTGTAGACTTTAGTTAGATTTTTTATTTCTAACGCTTTTTCACTCATATGATTAAGATTTATTTTTAACTATAAAATATATGAACATTATTATATCACCATGTGCTATAGTCATATTGATTTTATGCATTAAATTTTGTTAAAGTAAAATAATGCATTTTTAAACAAAATTGTAACTGATTATTATTTATCACTATTACGCTCATTAGGTATATCACTACAATACTCAACAAACTCAACTTCATATCCACTAGGGTCAATAAAATAAACATTTTTTCTATATTTATTTTCAGAACCCGACTTAGCATCAAACCCAGCTCTTAATAACCTCTTTTTAACAGATTCAATATCATCAACAGCATAAGCAAAATGTGCAAGCCCTATTGTATGACTTTTTAGATCACGATTATCTCCTTGACCATTATCATTAAATGTTAGGTATTGGAAATCATCTCCAAAATGGACCCAGTTTCGCTCTACTCCATACCAATCAGACTTACCTTGCGCTCTTACATACCAGTGTGGAAACGCCAACTTATAAAAGCTAAGCATACTTTCTATATCTTTAACGATTAAATTTAAATGTTCTAATCTCATTTTCTATCCCTATATTGCTAATTATTTTGAAATTACTTATTATTGTAATACCTCAACTTAAGTTGAGGTCAAGACTTTTTAAAAAAAAGATTTAGGAAAAAATGAATAATAATATTTTAAGTGTTGGGCAAGTAGCTAATAGATGTGATGTAAAAATATCAACAATTCATTTCTATGAAAGAAAAGGCCTAATAACAAGTTGGAGAAACTCAGGAAATCAAAGAAGATATAATAGAGATGTTCTGCGTAAAATATCCATAATAAAAGCTGCTCAAAAAGTAGGTATTAGCTTAGAAGAAATTAAAAAAGCTTTCGCTAAACTACCAAATAGACATACACCAAATGAAACTGATTGGCAAAAATTATCAAATAATTGGCGAAATGACTTAGATAATCGAATAGATTATTTAATAAAATTAAGAGATAACTTATCAAAATGTATTGGGTGTGGATGTTTGTCTTTAAAAGCTTGTCCTTTATATAACAAAGATGACAAACTTGGAAAAACTGTCAAGGGTGCATATATTTTTTCTAATATAGCAAAATAAAAACTTAAAAATATGTATTTTTTATCATAAAGATAATGCTTAAACCAACCACAACTATAAATATTGGCCTAACAAGCTTAGACCCTTTTAATATAACCATCTTCGAGCCTACAATACCACCGAAGAAGCTTCCTATAGCCATTAAAAATCCAAATGTATAATTTACATGACCTGATAAAATAAATACCACTAGAGAAAAGACATTACTTTTTAGATTTAACACTTTAGCATAACCAGAAGCTTGCATAAATGTATAACCCAGAAAATACACTATTGCAATAATCCAAAAATTACCTGTTCCTGGACCAAAAAAGCCATCATATGCACCCAATAGAAATCCAAACAATGTAAAAAATGCTACTTCAGACATCTTTTTTTTGCCTTGGTTAACTCCAAGGTTTTTATTTACAATACTAAAAATAAAAACCGCTATTAAAAGTATCGGAACGAGTTTATTCATAAAATCATTGTGAATCACAACGGCCAATATAGTACCTAGAGATGCACCAATAAATCCTGCAAACAATCCTCGCAACACTGTTTTAAAATTTATCAAACCATTTCTATAGTATTTAAAAGTTGCCATCGCTGTACCAATGCTAGCTTGAAGTTTGTTCGTACCAAGAACCATAGCGATTGGCAAACCAGTTATACTTAAAGCAGGAAGACTTATTAGTCCACCACCTCCAGCGATAGCGTCGATAAAACTAGCTAAAAATCCCATTAATATTATAAAAAAACATAATATTAAAAAATGGTTAGCAAAAAACTCTTGCATATATTTTATTTTCCTTTTAGATGTATAGCCAACCATATAGTTGGATTAGCAGTATAGGTAACCCAATGCTTAGTATTTTTTGGAATTAGCAAATACTCACCTTCTCCTAGATTATACTCTTTACTTTCTAATACAAGCTTTGCGCTACCTTTTAATACCAAAACCCATTCGTCATGATCTTGAATATATGGTTTATCGATATCTGTAACCTGTCCGTAAGAAATAATTTTTTCAATTTGAACGCTATCTTTTTTCAAAAGATCTATAAAAATTTCATCATCACAAAAATCATAAGAAATATTAAAAACATTATCCATAATTACAAAAACCTTTTAGATACCCAAAACTTTTACAATATATTATTCAAACGCTTTCTTTATTATCATCTCTAACATATATATCCATTTTAGAAAGTGAAATTTTAATATTATTTGCGTTAAACTCATCTAGCACTCTTATTCTTAGGTCACTTAAAATATGAATTTTCATAGTCCTTAAGCAATATGCTCTTATCATAAGAATCATAGCTGATTCACCATAGTCATATAAAAGATATTCTGGTTTTGGCTGTAAAAGTATTCTTCTATCTGCCTTGATTGCCTTCTCACAGATAGAAACAGCCTTTCGAAAATCATCTTCATAAGATAATCTAATTGGTAAATCAAGCCTTACTTTCTTATCAAGTGTCTCATTAGAAACCACATCTGTTACCATAACGTGATTAGGTACTATTAGTGAATTATTATCAAACGTTAATATTTCTGTAGCTCTAATACTAATATTTTTTACGACACCTATTTCATTATTAACTTTAATCCAATCTCCTATTTTAACTGGTCTCTCAAAAAGCATAATAAGCCCCGCAAAGAAATTTTTAATTAAATCTTGCATAGCAAACCCAAGTCCAACAGATAGACCAGAAACAATAAATGTAATCGCAGTATTACTCATACCTAAACATTTTATAAATATAAATACAGCTATTAATATAAATAGATATTTGATTATAGATGTTGCTGCTTCTATAGAGCCATGATCCATTTTTGTATAAGGAAACACCCTTCTATTACAAAATAGTATCGTAAGCTTGCCGACAAACAAAGTTATAATAAATAGTACCAATGACTCTAATAAGGTAACTGCAGGTATTATCTTTATACCCAAAATACTAATTCCATGATAGGCAAAAGTTTCCCATAAATCTTTAAGCTTTTCTGGTTGAATGTTTAAAGATAAAGGTAACAAAATCAAAAATATCAATATTGCAAAAATAAACATTATGTTTTTTATCCAATATTGAATATTGGCTCTCTTAAAACCACCTAATATATTTTCAACCAAACCTCTAATTAAAATAATCTTACTTTTCTTACATAGAATCAAATCTACAACAAGTATAATAAGCTTATAAAAGACATAAACATATGTTCCCCAGAAGAAGGTTTGGTATAAATCAAAACCTATAGACATTCCAAGGTTAGGATAACCTCCAAGAATCATGGTAAAAATGCTAACAACTAGACTAATAAATATAAAATATTTTGTACAAATCAACACCTTTAATTTAGTTTCTTGTAACCTAATCTTATGTTTACTTAGCATTATAAAGGCAATAGTTGCTGGAATAAGCATCAATAGCATAAAAAAGAAAACTAGTACTAAAATATCATCTTTAGGCATTACTGCAATAAAATGACCTCGTTCAAAGTTAATTAAATTTGATCTAAATAGGTACATAATTAAACCAAAAATACTATACATAACCAGGATTGTTACTTCTATACTTTTTGAAAGAACAACTCTAGCAAATGATTCCAAAACAAATAATATTGCTGAGTAGATAACAATAACCTGTAATGCAGTATCAATTACATAGATAGAGTTATTAGACAAATCTCCAATATAATTTAGAAAATTAGCTATAACTAAAATAGTTAAGGGGTAAACAATAGTACTTAGCATCAAAATATAAATGCTATTAAACTTAATAGTTGCTTTAGATATGTTCTTTTTATTATGAAGCTTTATATTCCTAGTTAATATTTTTTTAAATGAGAAAACACGTCTTATAAGAAAATAAATACCCAGTATGAAAATAAAAATCAGCATATCTTTTGATATCATTACTAGATTCTTTACAAAACTATTTTTAGCACTAATCCAATTATTCCACTGCCATAAAACATTATTTTTTTCGAATCTAAACTGGTTTCGTAAATAAGTTCTCATATTAGAAATATGTGTTAAAGCATCTTCAACATTTAGCTTAGTTTCTTCTAAAAGTATCAATTCATTTAGAATAGAAGCTCTACGATGAGTATAACTCTTTAGCTTTGTTTTAAACTCACTATTTTCTTCAACTTGCTTATTTATAAAATTTGAGAATTTTTTTATTTGGTATTTTTTTTGAATAAATGCAAGCAAAGAGTCAACTCTTTCAAGCTTACTATTTAAATTAAGCATTTGTTTACTTAGATAATGTTTATAGTTTAAAAGCTTATCTCTTTGATAAGCTATCTTTATTTCACTATTGGCTTTATTCTCTTTAATAAGTAAAAGATAGCTATTTATTTCTTTAACTTTATGATCTATATCGTTCGAGGAACTATTAGCATAAGATTGCTGAGCTAACCCCAATAAAAGAAATAAGATAATATAAAAATAAGTATTTATTGATATAACTTTTAAATTCTTCATGTAAAGTTCCAAACTTAAAATTTCAACCACCTTCTTCCTTAAGGTTAGCATATTAATACCAAATAATATTAAACTTTAAGCAAAGACTTACTCCCAAATTGAAATATTTCAGACAAAATATTTGCTATAATCTGTAACAACTTAAAGAAAACCTTCTCAAAATGATAATAGATTCACATTGCCATCTTAATTATTTAAAACTAGAAAATACGAGCTTTGATAATGTCATTACAAATGCTAAAAACTCCGGTATAGACAAAATTATTTCGATTGCTGTAGCGTGGCATGAGATCGATGATATCCAAAAAATAGCTGAAAACTACAAAGATGTATATTTTTCAGTTGGAGTTCACCCTAGTGAATTAGATTCTCATCAACCTAGTACAGAAGAGATTATAACAAGATCAAATCATCCAAAATGCGTCGCAATTGGAGAAACTGGTCTAGACTACTACTATAATGATCAAGAAACAAAACCTAAACAAGTTGCCAAGTTTGTAAATCATATCCAAGCAGCCATTGAAGTAGTAAAACCTATAATTGTACATACTAGAGCAGCTAAACAAGATACTTTAGATATTTTAAAGTCTGAAAATGTCGAAAAATGTGGTGGGATACTACATTGTTTTACAGAAGATTATGATATGGCAAAACAGGCTATAGATGTGGGAATGTATATCTCATTTTCAGGAATACTAACTTTTAAAAATGCTAAAGACATCCAAGAGACTGCTAAAAAACTTCCATTAGATAGAATTCTTATAGAAACTGATGCACCATACCTTACTCCAGTACCATATAGAGGCAAGCCTAATTACCCGGAGTATGTTAAATATGTTGCAAAATTTCTTGCTGAGCTAAGAGGTGAAGATCTTGAGAAAGTAGCTAAGCAAACTTATGATAATACTTGTGATGTTTTTAAATTAAACTAAGTATATTATTAAAAGTAATCTTATAAAAAGACCCTTTACAGACTTTTGTGTAAATTTTTCATAGGCTACCAATCCTATCTTCAAATTTAATCATAAAATGTGCA
>NZ_JBGCTX010000040.1:0-21362 GCF_041102755.1 Francisella sp. 19X1-34 | reverse complement strand
GCTATAGTCATTTTTTAGACAAGAAATGTAGATTTTCAAAATTTACTCCAATTATTGCTTAGATTGCAACACTCCCTGAAGGTATTAAAAATTATAAAGGAGGAGAGGTCGTGATTGCAAGGGGTGAGCATTATCGATGTAAAGTTGGGCCTGAATCAAGCCTATGTAAGGAGTTTGCATATAGTCCATTAGGCAAATATGGTAGTGATGCCTGGGTGAAAGTTTTAGATGATTAATTACTTTGTTAAATTGGATATGAAAATTGAATAATGTGTTAAGTAATAGATAGGGTAGTATAGAGATTATATTGAATCTATTAATTCTTGAAGTTCGCCAGAATCTTTCATTTCCATAATTATATCGCAACCACCAATTAGTTCACCTTTGACCCAAAGTTGTGGGAATGTTGGCCAATCAGCGTATTTTGGTAAGATAGCTCTTATGTCTGGGTTCTCTAAAATATTTACAAAAGCAAATGGTTTTCCACAAGCTCTTACAGCTGTAGCAGTATGAGCAGAGAAACCACATTGAGGTAAATTAGGAGAGCCTTTCATATATAAGATAATATCATTTTCTTTTATTTGTTTTTCGATTCGATCTACAACTTTTTGCTCTTCTGGTGTATACATTGCAAAGTTTCCTTTTGTTTATTGGCTAAGTAAGTTTAGAAATTTAGTTTAAAAGATGATAGCATATTATATTAAATTGGTATAGTATCAAAACGTTACAAATATTTTAAAAATAATTAAAAGGAGTATGCAAATGAAATTTGAATTACCAAAACTACCTTATGCTAAAGATGCACTAGAGCCTGTAATTTCACAAGAAACTATAGAGTATCATTATGGTAAGCATCATCAGACATATGTTACTAATTTGAATAACTTGGTAGAAGGTACTGAGCATGCAGGTAAAAACTTAGAAGAGATAATTAAAACAGCCTCAGGTGGCTTATTTAATAATGCTGCTCAAGTTTATAACCATACTTTTTACTGGAACTGCTTTTCTCCAAATAAAACAGAGCCGTCGAGCCAATTAAAAGCAGCTATTGTAGAGACTTTTGGCTCTTTTGATAAGTTTAAAGAAGAGTTTTCTAAAACTGCAGTAACTACGTTTGGTTCTGGTTGGGCTTGGTTAGTTAAAGACTCAACAGGTAAGTTAGAGATCGTTAGTACAAGTAACGCAGGTTGCCCTTTAACTGATAATAAGCGCCCGTTATTAACATTTGATGTTTGGGAGCATGCTTATTATATTGATTATCGTAATGCTAGACCTAAGCATGTTGAGGCTTTATGGGATATCGTTAACTGGGAATTCGTATCTGAGCAGTTTGCAAATTAATATCCATGTTTAAAGGTAAATTATCTTTAGTTTCTTTTATTGTTGGTGTGCTATTAATATTTGTTGGAATGTTAATAGTAATACTATTTCCTAGTCTTAAAATTACTAAAGTTACAATGAATATAGTCTTATTGGTTCTATTGATTCCTTGGGCAGTTTTTATTATATCAATATTTCTTAATAAAAAATAAGCACAGATTTATTCAAGATTTGCCATTAATTTAATCCTATCTTTAAATAAGTAAATAACTATAGAAATTATAACTCCTACGATAAAACTAAATATAAATAATCCTTCCCAGCGATAAATGCTTTGGATATATCCAGCAACAGGTCCTACAAAAACTCTCCCTAGAGAATCGATTGAGCTTAAAATTGCAAATTGAGTTGCAGAGAATTTTACATTGACAAGACTCATTATCATAGCAACTAGTATGGCTGTTCCCATTGCTCCACAAAAGTACTCTACGCCTACTGATGAAACCATTAGGTAATAGTTTTTACCAACTACAGCTAGTAATGCATAGGTTAGGTTGGCACATGCCATAATAATGCTAAAATATAAGAAGCTTTTATAGATACCTATTTTCTTCGCGATTAAGCCTCCTATAACTAATCCGGCTATCGAGGGAGCTAAAGCAAAAGCTTTATATGCAACAGCAATTGTGGTTTTATCAAATCCAAGATCTACAAAGAATAAGGAGTTTAATGAGAAGGCTATAGCATCAGCAAGTTTATATGTAATAAGAATCACAAGGATTATAAGAGCTGTATAAAAACCTTGCCTAGTAAAGAACTCAATAAAAGGTAGTGTATATGCTTCCTTGAAATTTTTTGGGGCCAGCTGCTGATATTGGCTTTCTTTTAATATAAGTGTATAGAGAGGGCATATGATGAAAAATGGTATTATCATCAACCATGCTAAGTTCCAGTTATTGTTTAGCTTTTCTACTATAATTAAGATAATCGATCCTGTTACAAGCATACCTATACGATATCCCATCACAGCCACAGCATTACCTAAAGCTTTTTCTGATTCTGTTAGAACTTCAGTCTGATATGCATTTATAGCAATATCTTGAGTGGCAGATGTAAAGCATATTAGAAGACCAATAAAGGCTATTATAAAAGGAGAATTTGCAGGAGAAAACCTGCTCATGGCTGCTATTAGTAGAATCAGTATAATTTGTGTTAGAAGTATCCAGCCTTTACGACGACCAAACTTTGGTATTTTTATTCTATCTAAAAAGGGGGCCCACAAGTATTTAAAAGTATATGGCACAGCAATGAGAGTTAAAAAACCAATGTCTTTAGTTTCTATTCCATTATCTTTATACCAAAGAAATAAAGATGATGCAGTAAGCATCAAAGGAAATCCAGAGGCGTAACCTAATATAAGCATGCTAAACATTTTAGCTTGCTTAAAAGGAGCTGTTAGCTTTTGTGTTAAAGTTGGTTTATTAGTCATTTTAAATTCATATTAATTTATAGGTAAACTAATAGAAGACTAATTTAAATTATAGAAAAAGTAAATAGATTGATTAAAAGGAATTATTATAAGTCTCTACTAGTTTCTCCAGTATATAACTGTCTAGGGCGACCAATTTTTTGCGCTGGATCATTAACCATTTCAATCCATTGAGATATCCATCCAGATGTTCTAGCAAGAGCAAATATTGCTGTGAACATATCTTCCGGAATTCCCATAGCTTTTAAGATGATACCCGAGTAGAAGTCAACATTAGGGAAAAGTTTTCTTTGAATAAAGAACTCATCCTGTAATGCGATTTCTTCTAATTTCTTAGCAACTGTTAATAGAGGGTTATCGCTATTACCAAGTTTAGCTAAGATCTCTTCACAGTTTTTCTTCATTGCTGTAGCTCTTGGGTCAGTATTTTTATATACTCTGTGACCAAAGCCCATTAATCTAAATGGATCATCTTTATCTTTAGCTTTAGCGATGTATGTGTCGATATTATCAACGCTACCTATTTTAGATAGCATTTTAAGAACTGCTTCATTAGCTCCACCGTGAGCAGGTCCCCATAAAGCTGTAATACCTGCAATAATAGCAGCATATGGAGATGTTCCTGTTGAGCCTGATAATCTTACAGTAGATGTAGAAGCATTTTGCTCATGATCAGCATGAAGCATGAAGATTGTATCCATTGCTTTTACATGTAGTTCATCAGGCTTGTAGTTTTCATCATCAGCAAACATCATATAAATGAAGTTTTCTGCATAACCATATTCAGGTTTAGGATCAAGTAGTTTTTTACCTTGATTATGTCTATAAGACATTGCTGCAATTGTTGCGATTTTTGCTACAATATTTTTAGCAACTTCTTCTTGAGTCTCTTTCTGACCATTTTTAACATGCTCAGCAGCTAAAACGTTAATACCTGCAATTAAGCCAGACATAGGGTGAGTGTGTTTAGGCATTGATGATATTGCAGCTTTAACATGCTCACATACAGTCATTTTAGAAATAATTTCATTTCTAAAATTTTCTTTTTGTTCATCAGATGGTAGCTTACCATATATTAGTGCATAACAAAGACTTCTATAATTAGACTTCTCAGTCCATTCTTCAATAGGATAACCTCTGTGAAGAAGAACGCCTTTTCCTCCGTCAATATATGTTATTTTTGATTCACAAGCAGCTGTTGACATGAATCCAGGATCATAAGTAAAAATTCCATGCTTTACAAGAGATGATACATCTATACAGTCATTACCTAGGCTAGGAGAGTATACCGGTAATTCTATATCAATATTTTTTTCCGCATATTTAAGCGTTGCGTATTTGCTCATTAGAATTGGCCTCCACGTAAAAAGAGAGTTAATGAAAAATCATAATTAAATGTGGTTTCGCAATATAGAGATTGCAATAAAAAGACACCAGCTGTTAAGTGAATAATACTAATTCGGTATCGCCACAGGGGAATAATAAGCTAAAGATTATCCATTTGCAAATATCTTTTGCAAATAAAAGTTATTGTTAATAGAATTTTAACAGTTTGTTAGTATAATTATACTATTTGCTTAAACTTTGTATTGAATAGTTTTTTTATTTTTGCTAGTGGTAAAAATAAGGTTAAAACTTTACTTAAAAGTTTGAATTTGATTCTACAAAAATATATTATTAGATTGTTGTATAACATTGATCTAAGTCTAATCTATTTACTATATTATAAAATTGCTTCGGAGGGACATCGAGCGTGAAAAAAATTACCAATATTGACTTAATGTCGATAAAATCGTACAAATTCCCTGTTACTGCAATAAGTTCTATATTGCATCGTGTTTCAGGGGTGATTCTACTTATTGCTATACCTTTAGCGGTTGTTGGAATGAATTATTCTCTTGCAGGACCTACAGGATATGAAGATACAGTTGCTGTACTAACTAAGAGTTGGGTGAGTATATTTTTTTGGTTGTTCTTATCTGCAATAACTTATCATGTATATGCTGGTATTAGACATATGATCATGGATATGGGTTTTGGTGAAAGTATGACAGTTGCTAAGATCACATCTTTAATTGTAATTGTTCTAGGTGTTTTATCAGCTATTTTTTGGGGGTGCTACTTATGGCTGTAATTTCTTTAACTTCTTCAGGTATTAAGGACTTTTTCGTCCAACGAGTTACTGCTGTAATAATTGCTATTTATTTTGCGTATCTCTTGATCGAAGCATTATGCTTATCTCATTCAGGCAATCTAAACTATGACTCTTGGAGAGGTCTGTTTACTGATGGGATATTCTTTAGAATTGCTACACTTATTGCTTATCTAGCAATGTTTTTTCATGCTTGGGTAGGTATATGGATTATTTGTGGTGACTACATTAAGTGTGCATGGGCTTCAGCTCTTGTTATGCTGAGTTTTGTTTTGGTTTATGTATTCTGCTTTTTTTGGTTATTTACAATTTTATTTTTCTATTAAGAGGTTGTTTTTATGAGTATAGCTACACAAGAATTTGATGCTATTGTTATTGGTGCTGGTGGAGCAGGCCTAAGAGCAGCGTTTCAATTATCCCAATCTGGGTTTAAAACTGCTGTTGTTTCTAAAGTTTTTCCTACAAGATCACATACTGTTGCAGCTCAAGGTGGTATTGCGGCAGCTTTAGGGAATATTAAATTTGATGATGATCTTCCTTCTGATGATTGGAAGTGGCATATGTACGATACAGTAAAAGGGTCTGACTATATTGGTGATCAAGATGCTATTGAGTATATGTGTGAACATGCGCCACAATCTATTATTGAATTAGAGCATATGGGTATGCCTTTTTCACGCTTAGAGGATGGTAAAATATACCAACGTGCTTTTGGTGGGATGTCAAGAAACTTTGATCCTGCAAATCAGGCGAAAAGAACGTGCGCTGCTTCTGATAGAACAGGTCATGCGTTATTGCACACACTTTACCAAGGTAATTTGGCACATAAGACTAACTTTTATACTGAATGGTTTGCTGTTGATTTAGTAAAAGCAGATGATGGTAGTGTATCTGGTGTTATTGCTTTATGTATAGAAACTGGTGAAACAGTATTCTTAAAATCAAAATTAACTATATTAGCAACTGGTGGTGCTGGGCGTATATATGAGTCTAGTACAAATGCTTATATCAATACTGGTGATGGTATGGGATTAGCTTTAAGAGCTGATATTCCTCTTCAAGATATGGAGTTTTGGCAGTTTCATCCTACAGGTATTGCGGGTGCTGGTGTTTTAGTTACAGAAGGTTGCCGTGGTGAAGGTGGTATCCTACGTAATAAAGATGGCGAAAGATTTATGGAGCGTTATGCTCCTAATGCGAAAGATCTTGCTTGTCGTGATGTTGTATCAAGAGCTTCACAGCAAGAAATCATGGAAGGTCGTGGTGATACGTTTAGCGGCTCAAACTGTGTATGGCTAGATTTGACGCATCTTGGTGAAGATGTGATTGATGAAAGATTACCTACAGTTAGAGAGCTTGCTAGAACATTTGCAGGTGTTGATCCTGTTGAGAAACCAATCCCTGTTGTACCAACATGTCACTATCAAATGGGTGGTATTCCTACTAATAAACATGGTCAGGTTATCACACAAGAAAATGGTAAAGATAAGGTTATTGGTGGATTGTACGCAGTTGGTGAATGTGCATCTGTATCTGTTCATGGTGCTAATAGATTAGGTAGTAACTCTTTACTTGATTTGGTTGTATTTGGTAGAGCTGCTGGTATGCATGCTGAGCAAAGCTTAAAAGAAGGCATGTCTTTAAAAGAAACTTCTCAAGAAAATATTGAGAAAGCAACGACTAGAATTAAGAAGTGGGATTCTTCTGAAGAAAGAGGTTGTAAAGAAAAAATCTCTGAACTTAGAAAAGAACTTCAGCAAACAATGCAGCAGTACTTCTCAGTATTTAGGCAAGAGAGTACAATGAAAGAAGGCTTAGATAAACTATACGCTCTAAGAGATAGACTAGAAAATGCTGTTTTAGAAGATAACTCAAGAGTATTTAACATGATGAGAATCGAGGCATTAGAACTTGATAACTTGATGTTAACTGCAGTAGCTACAGCAAAACTTGCTCTAGAAAGAACAGAGTCAAGAGGGGCACACTCAAGAGTAGACTTCCCTGATAGAGATGATGAGAACTGGATGAAGCATACATTATACTTCTTGGATGATGATAAAACATCTTCACGTGGTGTTAACATGTCTCCAACTAAAGTTAAAGCTTTTCAACCAGCAGAACGTAAGTACTAATTACAAGGATTTAATGTAATGGACGTAAGATTTAAAATTTATAGATATAATCCAGAAGTTGACAAGAAACCTTATTACGATGAGTATACTGTTTCAGTAGAAAATGAAGGTGTTAAAGTTTTAACAGCTCTTGAGTTGATCAAGGAGCAGGATCCTACCCTAGCAATGAGAAGGTCTTGTCGTGAAGGTGTTTGTGGTTCTGATGGTATGAACATCAATGGTAAAAACCGTTTAGCATGTATTACTTCTATTGGAGAGTTAAGACAGCCTATCAAAGTAAATCCTCTACCTGGTTTACCAGTTGTTAGGGATTTGATTGTAGATATGAAGCAGTTTTATAAAAACTATGAGAAAGTTAAGCCTTATCTAATAAATGATGATGAACCTCCTGTTAAGGAAAGATTACAATCTCCTGAAGATAGAGCTAAGCTTGATGGTTTATATGAGTGTATTTTATGTGCTTGTTGTACTACATCTTGTCCATCTTTTTGGTGGAATCCAGATAAGTTTATAGGACCATCTGGGTTATTGCAGGCTTATAGGTTTATTGCAGACTCAAGAGATACAGCTACTGAAGAAAGACTTGAGGATTTAAAAGATCCGTTTAGTCTATTTAGATGTAGAACTATTATGAACTGTGTTTCAGTTTGTCCTAAAGGTTTAAACCCAACAGAAGCTATTGGTAAAATAAGATCTGCATTATTAAAAAAGAATGTGTAAAAAATTAAAACCTGTATTTAGGTATTTATATGGAAAAAAAACAATCAGAATTTAGTCAATGGCTAGATACCACGCAGTTCTTTGGTGGTAATCTAGAATATCTTGAATCAATATATGATGATTATATTTCGGGCAACTACGATGGGATAGATCCTAAGTGGCTGTCCTTTTTTGATTCTGTAGCTACAGCAACTGATACTGTTCATAGGGACTTAGTTGATGAATTTAAAAATTTAGCTAAGCATAAAACAGGTAGTACTATTGTTGTTGGTGAAAATGATGTGACTTTAAAAGCAAAATCTTTAGTTAAGTCATATCGTTCACATGGTTATAAATCAGCTAATATTGACCCATTAGGTCTTACAACGTTTGATAGAGATTCTGGGCTTGAGTTATCTGCTCATGGTTTATCTGATAATGATTTGTCAGAACAAGTAAACTTAGGAGATTTTACTAATAATAAGACAATGACATTAAAAGAAGTCATTGAAAAAGCGAAAGCTATTTATGAGTCAAATGTTGGTTATGAGTATAGGTATATTGGTAATAAAGAAGAAAAGCTTTGGTTACAAGATAAAATAGAAAACTCATCTCCTGCTAATAACGATGAGAAAAAGTGGATCTTACAACAGCTGGTCGCAGCAGAAGGTTTAGAAAAATATCTTGCTCTTAGATATGTTGGCCAAAAAAGGTTTGGCCTAGAAGGTGGAGAATCTCTTATTCCATCTCTACAACATATTATAGAAAAGTCAGTTGCTAAACATGAAACTCGTTTTGTGCAATTAGGTATGGCTCACAGAGGCCGTCTAAATGTGCTTGTAAATATTTTAGGTAAGAATCCTAAAGAGTTATTTGAAGAATTTGAAGGAAAGCAAAGCGAAAAAAGTTTATCTGGCGATGTAAAATATCACATGGGATACTCTAACTACAGAAGCATAGATGGTAAAGAAGCAAAGATTGCTTTAGCATTTAACCCATCACATCTTGAGGTTGTAGATCCTGTTGTGGAAGGTGCTGCTAAGGCTATTCAGGATAAGCTTGAAGGAAATGCACATAATAAAGTTTTACCTATATTAATCCATGGGGATTCTGCTTTTTGTGGTCAAGGTATTGTAATGGAGACATTTGGGTTTTCATTAACAGAAGCTTATGGAACAGGTGGTACAGTACATCTAGTCGTTAATAACCAAGTAGGGTTTACAACAAGTAGTAAATTTGGTGTTAATAGAAGTAGTAACTATTCTACAGATATCGCTAAGATGGTTGATGCTCCAATTTTCCATGTAAATGGTGATGATCCTGAGGCTGTAGTTAAGGTTGCTGATATTGCCTTAGAATATCGTATGAAATTCAATAAAGATGTTGTTATTGATTTGCTGTGCTATCGTAGAAATGGTCATAATGAAACAGATGAGCCTTCAGGAACTCAGCCTGAAATGTATGAGGTAATTAAAAAGCTTCCTACTACGTTAAAACAGTATGGCGAAAAGCTAGTAAGTGAAGGTAGTGTTGATGCTGAATTTATTTCTAGGCTTACAGCAGGGTATCGTAGTAAGCTAGATGAAGGAAAAGTTACAGTTGATATCCTTGATAGGAGTGTTGTTAAGGATAAACTAAAAGTTTGTGATTGGTTACCATATATTGGTAAGCAAGAGACCAAATATAATTATAAGCCAATATCTAAAGAAAAATTAAAAGAACTTGCATTGAAAATGAGCTCAGTTCCAGAAGATATTAAAGCTCAAATGCAGGTTAAAAAAGCTCTTACAGATAGAGTTAAAATGGCTAACGGCGAGCTTCCTTTAAACTGGGGCTTTGCTGAAAGTTTAGCATATGCAACAATACTTGATCAGGGATACCCAGTAAGAATCTCTGGTGAAGATAGTGGTAGAGGGACTTTCTCGCATCGTCATGCTGTAGTTAAAAATATGGACACTAAGTCACCTCAAAGAGAGTATATTCCTTTAGAACATATTAATGAGAAAGCTAGATTTGATATTATAGACTCAACTCTTTCAGAATATGGTGTTTTGGGTTTTGAATATGGCTATAGTTGTTATAGTCCAGATTCATTAGTAATTTGGGAAGCCCAATTTGGTGATTTTGTAAATACTGCTCAGGTTGTAATAGATCAGTTTCTTGTTGCAGCAGAGGAAAAGTGGGGAATCTTATCAGGATTAACACTGTTTTTACCTCATGGACAAGAAGGTGCTGGTGCAGAGCACTCATCTGCAAGGTTAGAAAGATTTTTAAGCTCATGTGCTAACAATAATATGCAAGTTTGTACACCTACTACTCCAGCTCAAATATATCACCTATTGAGACGTCAAGTGATTAGGCCTTTAAGAAAGCCTCTAATTGTAATGACGCCAAAAAGCTTACTAAGAAACCCTATGGCAGTTTCGTCTTTAGATGAGTTAGCTACAGGAAAGTTTGAGCCGGTAATTGATGATTCAAATGCTAAAGTAGAAAAGGTCAAGAAATTAATACTATGTAATGGAAAAGTATATTATGACCTTATGGCTAAGAAGCAAGATGGATATGAAGATATTGCTGTAGTAAGATTAGAAGAGCTATATCCTTTCCCTAGAGAGGAAGTAGCAGAGATTTTTGCTAAATATAAAAATGCAGAAAAAATTATTTGGTTACAAGAAGAGCCTCAAAATAAGGGTGCTTGGTATAATATTAGACACTTTATCGAAAGGCTTGTCGGCAAAAATCAAGAATTACTGTGTGTTGCTAGAGAAAGATCTTCTACTCCAGCAGTTGGTTATCACGCTCTTTACGTTAAGCAGCAAGAAGAGATTATAAGTAGAGCTTTAGAAATATAAAATAAATTATTACTAGGAGTAAGAAATGATTGAATTAAAAGTACCTATGTTTCCTGAGTCAGTAGCAGATGGCACATTAGCTCAGTGGAATAAAAAGGAAGGTGACTTTGTAGAAGAAGGTGATATTTTAGCAGAAATAGAAACAGATAAGGTTGTATTAGAAGTTCCTGCGACTGCTAGCGGAGTTTTAAAAGATATTAAGAAAAATGAGGGCGATATCGTTCTTTCTGAAGAAGCTCTAGCTAATATTGATACAAATGCTTCTTCATCATCAAAAGAGACTAAACAAGAGAGTGCTCCTCAGGCAGCGGCACCTCAGCAACAAGCTTCAGCAGGTGCTGAGATAGATGTTAAAGCTCCAGTTTTCCCTGAGTCAGTAGCAGATGGTACAGTTTCTGAATGGCATAAGAATGAAGGTGATGCTGTTTCAGAAGGCGATATCATAGCAGAGATAGAAACAGATAAAGTTGTATTAGAAGTTCCAGCTACATCAAATGGAACCTTAGTTAAAATATTAAAACCTGCTGGTGAAACTGTTCTTTCAGCGGAATTGATCGCGAAGATCGCTGAAGGTGCTGTAGCAGCTCCATCTCAAGCGGCTGAATCTAGTGAGCAACAAGCAGCAACTTCAGGTGATACTGATCCCCATCTTGTACCTTCTGCACGCAAAGCATTTAATGCTAGTGGTCTAGATTCTGCTGCAGATATACAAGGTACAGGTAAGAAAGGACGTATTACATCTGAGGATGTTAAGAAAGCCGCAACAGCTCCAAGTAATGCTGGACAATCAGCTCCAGTTACACAGCAAGATCCTAGATTTGAAAAACGAGTTAAGATGACTCGTCTGCGTCAAACTATCGCAAATAGACTAGTACAAGTACAACATACAAATGCGATATTAACTACTTTCAATGAAGTAGATATGACAGCAGTTATGGAGCTTAGAAAGAAATATAAAGATATGTTTATCAAGGAGCATGATACTAAGCTTGGCTTTATGTCTTTCTTTATTAAAGCTGCAACAGAGGCTCTTAAGAAGTTCCCTGATGTTAATGCCTCTATTGATGGTGATGAGATTGTTTATCATAACTATTTTGATATCGGTATCGCGGTTGGTACAGATAGAGGATTAGTAGTTCCTGTTTTAAGAGATACAGATAATAAATCGCTAGCAGAACTAGAAAATGATGTACTTGATAAAGCAATTAAAGGTCGTGATGGTAAGTTAGGTTTAGAAGATATGCAAGGTGGTACGTTCACTATTACAAATGGTGGTACATATGGTTCTATGCTATCTACTCCTATTATAAACTCGCCTCAAAGTGCTATCTTAGGTATGCATAATATTGTTGAGCGTCCTATGGTTGTAAATGGTGAAATCAAGATTCGTCCAATTATGTATCTAGCATTATCTTATGATCACAGAATTATTGATGGCGGCACTTCTGTAAGATTCTTGAAAATGATTAAAGAGCTATTAGAAGATCCAAATAGAATTCTTCTTCAAGTATAATTTTTCATTTTTTAATTTTTTTCTAAAAGGTATTTTTCCATGAGTTTAGATTTTATAAAAGATAAGATTGTTGCTGTGCCTGATTTTCCTAAGCCAGGTATAATGTTTAGAGATATAACTCCTTTATTAGCTGATCCCAATGGTTTAAAGCTAACAGCTCAAGCAATGGCTGAAGAGTTGGAAAGAAAAGGCATAACTCCAACAGTGATTGCAGGAACAGAAAGTAGAGGATTTATCTTTGGAGTAGCGTTAGCTGAAGTTTTAGGTTTGGGATTTGTTCCGGTAAGAAAACCTGGTAAGCTTCCTAGAGATACTTATAAAATAAGTTATGATTTAGAGTATGGTAGTGATAGCTTAGAAGTTCATAAAGATGCATTTGTAGCTGGAGATAAGGTTTTAGTCGTTGATGATTTATTGGCCACTGGAGGAACTGCAAAGGCAACAACTAAGCTTATAGAGAAGACGCAAGCTGAAGTAGCATCTCTTATTTTTGTTATGGAGCTTGACGGCTTAGGTGGTAGAGAAGCTTTAGAAGGTTATGATATTTCAGCATTATTAAAGTTTTAAGAGGTAGACTATATGGCAAAGTACTTTGGTACAGATGGAATCAGAGGTGAGGTTGGTAATTCAACCATTACAGCTGAATTTATGCAAAAACTAGGTAATGCTGTTGGTTCATTAATTAATGATAAAGGTTATCCAAAGTTTGTGGTTGTAGGCCAAGACACACGTAGCTCAGGAAGACTTCTTAAATTTGCTTTGGTTTCGGGACTAAATGCTGCTGGAATTGATGTGATAGACTTAGGAGTTGTGCCAACACCGGTTGTAGCATTTATAACGGTTAAGCATAAAGCTACTGCTGGGTTTGTAATTACAGCATCACATAATAAATTTACTGATAATGGTGTTAAACTCTTTTCATCTGATGGCTTTAAGCTTGATGATGCCTTAGAAGAAGAGGTTGAGGCTAAAATAGACAGCAGCTTCATTTATCAACCTGAATATAAGTTTGGAAGCTATAAAGTTTTAGAGAGTTCTGTTGATGAGTATATGGCTGAAATGCATCAGCGTTTTGGAAGATTGGTAAACTATAAAGGTAAAGTTGTTATTGATTGTGCACATGGCGCAGCATCACATAAATTTGAAGCATTACTTGATAAATTTGGTATTGATTATGTTTCAATTGCATCAAATCCAGATGGTGTAAATATCAACGTTGATTGTGGAGCTACTTGTATAGGGAATATCAAGGAAGCTGTGAAAGAGCATAAAGCTGATTTAGGTATTTCTCTAGATGGAGATGCAGATAGAATAATTATAGTTGATGAAAATGCTCAAGAGATTGATGGTGATGGGATTTTGAATATTCTTGCTCAACATAGTGATATCTGTGGAGGTACTGCTGGAATAGTAGGTACACAGATGACAAATATGGGTTATGAAAATCACTATAAAGCTAATAATATTCCATTCGTGCGTTCTAAAGTTGGTGATAGATATGTACTTGAGGATTTAAAAAGATATGGCTATAAAATTGGTGGGGAATCATCAGGTCATGTGATTAATTTAAACTTTGGTACAACAGGAGATGGCTTATTTACAGCAATACAGCTGTTAGCAATCCTTTCACAAACAGATAAACCTGTTTCTGAGTTTAAATTAGAAGGTGGGCTTATGCAACAAACCTTGATTAATGTGCCTTTAACGAGAAAAGTTTCATCACAAGACTTAGAGAAAATGGCTAGCGATGTTGCAGAAGTTGAGCAAAGATTAGCTAGTAGAGGTAGGGTTTTGTTAAGACCTTCTGGAACTGAGCCTGTGTTAAGAGTTATGGTTGAAGCAGATGATGAGTCTCTGGCATTAAATGAGGCAAAATATTTAGTAGAACAAGTAAAACAAAAGTTGGTGTAGAGATGCAAAAATTAATTATGGGAAATTGGAAAATGAATGGTAACTCTGCAAGCATTAAAGAGCTTTGCAGTGGTATCTCACAAGTAAATTATGATAGCTCAAAAGTTAATGTGGCTGTTTTTCCATCAAGTGTATATGTTAAGGAAGTAATTTCTCAGCTACCAGAAAATGTGGGTGTAGGTTTACAAAATATTACTTTTTATGATGATGGTGCTTATACAGGTGAGCTTTCAGCAGATATGTTACATGATATTGGTTGTGATTATTTATTGATAGGTCATTCTGAAAGAAGATCTTTATTTGGTGAAACAGATCAAGATGTTTTCAAAAAGCTAGAAAAAGTTATAGATACATCTGTCGTGCCAGTTGTATGTATAGGTGAATCTTTAGAAGATAGAGAAGGTGGTAGGTTAGAGCAAGTTTTAGCGGCCCAGCTAGAGCTAGTATTAAGTAAGCTTTCTACTGAACAATTAGCAAAAGTTGTTATTGCTTATGAGCCTGTTTGGGCTATAGGAACTGGTGTTGTAGCATCTCTAGAACAGGTACAAGAAACACATCAATTCATTCGTTCATTGGTAGCTAAAGTAGATGAAAATCTTGCTAAAAACATGAAAATAGTGTATGGTGGTAGCCTAAAAGCTGGAAATGCTAAAGATATCTTAAGTCTACCTGATGTGGATGGTGGCTTAATTGGTGGGGCGTCTCTAAAAGCTTCTGAGTTTAACGAAATAATAAATCAAGCAAATAAAATATGTACGGAATAATTTTAACTATAGATATTATCGCAGCTATTGCAATTGTTGTATTAGTTTTATTACAACAGGGTAAAGGTGCAAATATGGGTGTATCTTTTGGTGCTGGTGCTTCAAACACTGTTTTTGGAAGTAAAGGTGCAGCATCTTTCTTATTTAAAATGACGGTGTTTTTCACGGCATTATTTTTTGTATGTTGTCTTAGCCTAGGCTACTTAGGCAAAAGTTCTAATTCACCTACTGTCGCTAGCTCTACTAGTTCTGAAAAGTCTATAGCTAGTCAATATGATCAGTATCAACAAGAAGTTTCTAAAGCATCAGGTGCTAAAAGCGAAACTACTCAAAAAGAATAACTTTATAATTTGATTATTTTGCACTGGTGGTGGAATTGGTAGACACGCCATCTTGAGGGGGTGGTGTCCATAGGACGTGTGGGTTCAAGTCCCACTCAGTGCACCAAAATAAATTATGATGCTTAGCATATGATTTTAAACCTCTAAGACATATTTTATTATGTTATAGGTTGAAAATAGTTGCTATAAAGCCTTTTGTATTAGCATATACTCCAATATATTTAATTTATTAGTATTCTAAATATTGCTCTATAAATAAGCTAGAGTTGTTAGTGATAACTCTGAAAGAGCTCAAAATTAAATAGGATTTTATTAGTATGCATAGAGAGTGTTTGCTTAAGGATATTCCATTAGATAAAAGAGGAATCATACATAGGTTTACACATGAGTCTGATGTGTTAAAAGATAACTTTCTTAAAGATCCTTATATTAGAGAATTAGCTGTATATATACCTCAAGGCTATAACCATGAAGATAAATCAAAAAAATATCCTGTATTTTTAGATTTAACTGGTTTCGCAGGTTGTGGTCTTTCTCACTTGAATTGGGAACCATTTATTCCGAATTTCAAAGATAGGCTTGATTATTTAATTTATACCAGGAAAATGGGGGAATCAATAGTTATTTTTCCTAATACATTTACAAAATATGGTGGTAATCAATATTTAAATTCTCCTGCTGTTGGTAACTACATGGATTATATTATAGAAGAGATAGTACCTTTCGCTGAGGATAAATTTAATACATATAAAAATAAAAATTATCGTGCAGTTTTTGGTAAATCATCTGGTGGTTATGGAGCTCTAGTACATGGCTTGATGAAGCCTGATTTTTTGGGAGCTATTGCATGTCTATCTGGAGGCGCATACTTTGAAAGTTGGAAAATAACTCATTTATACACTGCAAGAAAAGTTATCGAAAGGCATGGATGTACATTAGAAGGTTTTTTTAGCTACTTGGAGAAGAATCAGCATAACTTGACATTAGAAGAGGTATATACTCTTTTCATTATTGCATCAGGAGCTACTTATGCTCCTGATGAATCCCAGCCTTTTAAATTTAAATTACCATTTAAAAATATATCTACAGGAGAGCTTGATCACTCAGTATTAGAAAAATGGTATGAGAAAGACCCTGTTAGGATGTTGGATACATATGGTGAGAATCTTAGAAAGCTAAAAGGAATATATATTGATTGTGGTATTAAAGATGATTTGATATGTGGGAATAGAATCTTACATAAGAGGTTAAATGAGCTTAATATTTTACATGAATATCAGGAGTTTGATGATGGTCATTCTGATATAGATTATCGCAATCATATTCGCCTTCCATATTTATATAAATCTCTTTTTCCAGATTTTAAATAATTCATTGTATAAAAGAGTTAGGCGACTTGCATAAATTAAATAGAGGAGAATAGCTATGAATAAACAAGATTTAATAGAGAAAATACTTGCTAGTAAGCGTGCAAAATTAGAAGCGGGCTCTTATATGGGCTGTAGTTTGGTAGAAGGATGTCATGGTTAAACAAGTCATTAACTCGATGAAAACAAGTAAAGGCTTCACTCTTAATGAACTTCAGAAAATAGTCTTACCTAGTTATATTGCCGAGAGATATCATAATGATTATCCTGATAATAAGTTTAGTGCTAAAGAAGCTTTTAGAGAGTTATTGAAATTTTTCTGGCTTAGGGAAAAATTAAGAAGGGATAATATTCAAAATGTTAAATTATCTATACATCCTGAAATGAGAGAAATAGATGATATGTGGCATACTTATATTTTATTTACTAAAGATTATGAAAAGTTTTGTAAAGAAAACTTTGGTTATTTTATACATCATATTCCATATTCTTTAGCAGATAAAAAAGAGATGCTTAAGAACCGTGAGAATTTCTTAAAAGATACGGAACTTTTCTTATCTTATGTATATGATAACTTAGGAGAAGAGACTCTTAAACTATGGTTTGCTGATCACTTTAAGGCAAATTAAATTTCTAATATTATTATTTTTATATATACACTGACATATCAAGAGTAAATGTATTCATATGTTTGCTGTTATATAATTTTTGATATGCATATTCAGGGCCAAATAAAACATTATCATCAAAGTAGGACCTTTGTGCTGAGATTATCCATTGTTCTTGTATTCCAGATGGGGAGTCATCACCAACTACTGGAGATGCTGCGATGCTCATAGGAATAGCTGCAGCATTATATGACTGACCATACGTCATGTTAAAGTTGGTATTTCTACCTCCTAGAACTAAAGAGTAGTTAGATCCTACATACCAGGCTCCAGCCATAACATTACCATTACCAACACCATTAAACTCTTCTGCATCAGTTGTAGTAGCCCATCCACTACTCACTTGGAGGAAACCGCCAAATAATCCGTACGTTAAGTTAGCGTCAATATTAACAGCACCAACATCGTCAAGCTGTTGCCCAGAGTTTTTTAGAGCTGTTGCGATATGTGAGTTATCTGCCCCTGCAATATTATAAACATAACCAACATTAAATGCTCCGATAAGGTTACTTGTCCAACTATCGGTATAAAATAAGCCAGCAGAAAAGTCAGCTCTATTATCAGCAGCACCAAAAGCAGCAATGTTAGCGTTCCACGACTCATTTTTATAGTTTAGAGAAACATTAGTTACTGTGCCTGGAGCTAAAAAAGCTCCTGTAATACCACCAGTTAGAGGACCACCTCCACCATAAGAACCTACAGAGAGTTTATTTCTACCTGCTGTTACAAAGAAAGGTGATGTGTCTAAATTACCAAAAATTACAAATGCATTTCCTAGACTAAAAGCTCCTGATTCATCTGTATCAAAATCAAACTGTGCAGTTACATAATGACCAAGATTCGATAAAAAATATAGTTTTGCATTTTTTAGATAAATATTCTGACCATTATGAGCTATATTTGGAGATATATTTTTACTACCAAACCATGCTTGAGCATCTGCTTCTAAGAATCCACCAAAGAAAACGGAGTAATCACTAAACTTATCTCTTTGACCTAATAGTGTTGATGCAAAAAGGTTTGATGAGATCTGTCCAATAGGGATACTGTTGTTACCAGAATATGAACCTAGGTAAGTAACTTGACCTTGAGTCGTAATTGCTGGGGCTCCACCAACATCAATAGCACCATTTTGGTTAAATACTCCTCCTAGCGACTTACTACCAAGGTTAACTATAGAGTTACTAGCATTAACATTTTCCATGATGTCTGAAGCACTTTGCCCATTAACTAGAGATTGATTAAAATTATCTTGGCCACTTGAAGAAATAATATCTTCGGAGTCGCTATTATTGCCAACTTTTGAACTATATGTAGCAAATTGTGAGCTATCTCCAGATGTGTTTTTAAATTGATTTGTTTGGGCCTGGGATTTTATTTGTTTCAATTGGCCTTGTAAAACTTGTACCTGTTTCTGTAATTTTAATAAAAGCTCCTTTTCATTAACTTTTTCATCATTTTGATTTTTACTTGCTGAGTTTGTAGACTTTGAATTATTGTTAAGGTTTTGAGCTCCAATGCTTGTTGCGCCTAATGGACCTCCTTGAGAAACAACATTTTGAGAGTTATCTGAATATCCTAATCCATAGGATAATAATACGCTAGCTAAAATAAGACTCTTTTTGAATTTCTGTATCACAATTACGCTTCCTTAAAATAGAAATAAAGCTAAAAATTTGCTTATTATAAAATTCAGGAACTAAAAGGTCTGTTTATTTTACTAGCTAAAATTTATAAATCAAGAGAAATTTTTTATAGACCTTAAATGTTTAAAGATAGAAAGTTTATTTAATAATGTTAAATCGATATAAACTAAAGTTTTTTAAGTGTTTTTGAATTAAAATCATCTTTATAATGAAGGCATAATTTAAAAATAATATTTATAAGTGCTAATTCTGTTAATATTGTAATAAACCTGAACTATTTTGTTGAGACGATTTAATATGAAAGATGTTGTTAAGGAAGTTGTCGACAGGAATATTATTGAAGGGACAAGATATTTTATCTCTTTAGTCGAGCTTGGGTCATATACTGCTGTCAAAAATTTTTATTCTGTAGAGATTAATACTGTTAGAAGTAAGCTTGAAATATTAGAATCTTTCTTAGGAGTTAAATTAACACAAGCGACCAGTAATAAAATAGATATAACAACAGATGGTATGAAATATTATTCATCTTGTCATCGTCTTTATACAGATTTAGAAAGTAGTATTTTAAGTGCTAAGCATAGAGGTATAGATAAACTAAGTTATATAAGGGTTTTTGGTACGAGAGTATTTATAAATTATTTATTGCAAAATTTGCATGAAATGGATAAAAATAAAACATACACATTTACTTTTGATAGCTATTTACTGTATCAGTCAAATACTTATTTTTACCACTTAAATAATTATGATATTGCTATTATAACCTCTAAAGATCTAGATAAAATTGATCAAGATAGATGGATAATATGTGCAAATATTGACTCAGCTAGCTTACCATCGAGAGTTTATGCAGGAGAAGAATTAATTAAGCAATATAATTTAGATAAAAAACCAAAGAATATATTAAAGGTCCCTTTTGCTTTTAGAAGAGATACTATAAATGATCAAAGCTTAAATTTTACATTTGATGAAGATGGCTCCAACTTTTTAATAAAGAATGCTAGGTATATAGTTGAAGATGATAGTCAAAAAATAAAACTAATACAGAATAATCTAGCAGCGGGTGTTTTAGTTGAAAATTATGATGAAATCTCAGAGTCATTATTTATGAGGCAGATTAAAGGTATTTCTGTTAAAACTTTTCATGATAGGCAAACAATTATTGTCTCGAAATATCTTAAAGATAGAACAAGAATAGTAAAGTTTTTGAGAGATCAAATTGATAAGTATATAAATATGGTTTTAAAGAATGGTATGTAATAAAGTAATTGATTATATTTCAATCTGAGAAATTGATTTTTAAAACTTGAGATGTTAGGCTCGAGAATGGATTAAGACAAAATAAGGGGTCGTTTATGAAAAAAATAATTTTAAATGTATCAGGTATTATTTTATCAGTAGCTATATTATCATCGGTAGCTTTTGCTGAAGATGTTCCTCCTTCAAATGCTGTGCCTCTGAGTAAGGTTGTTGCTAATATATATGCTCAAGGGTATGATGGGATTAATGAGGTAAAATATGATGATGGCATTTATAAGGCAAAAGTTATTAATAAAAATGGTCAAGAACAGAGTTTATACATAGATCCAACTTCAGGAAAAGTTCCCGCTCAGAAGTCTAAAGTAAAAGAGCTAAATATGAGCCAAGCAATAAAAGCTGTACCTAAAGATAGATGTAAAACAATTACTGAGATTAAAAACTCTAAGGGGGCATTTAAAGTAGAGTGTCTAGATTCTAACAATCAAGAAGTCAAAGTTGTTATTGACGCAATTAGTGGCAAAGTTTCTCAAGTTAGCTATGATGACTAAATGAAAAGGTTAATACAAGACCCTTTACAGACTTTTGTGTAAATTTTTCATAGGCTACCAATCCTATCTTCAAATTTAATCATAAAATGTGCAATAGCAGCATTCCAATCTCTGATAGGCATAGTCCATTTTCTAGTGATATAATCAATACTCAAATATAAAGTTTTGAAAACTGATTCATCATTAGGAAAAACCCGCTTATTTTTAGTAACCTTGCGAAACTGGCTATTAACAGATTCAATAGCATTCGTAGTATAAATAACCTTACGGATTTCACCAGGATACTCTAAAAATATCACCAAATTTTCCCAGTTAGTATACCATGATTTTGCAATATGAGGGTATTGCTTTGACCACTTCCCTTCAAATGACTCTAAAGCTTCATGTGCTTGCTCTTCATTAACAGCTGTATATATAGGCCTCAAATCTGCTGCTAAAGCTTTTCTATCCTTATATGACACGTACTTAAGGCTATTACGAATCTGATGGACAATACATAGCTGATGTTGTGTTTTTGGGAAAACTGCTGATATAGAGTCTGACATGCCAGTTAAGTTATCTGTACATGCAATTAGTATATCTGAAATACCTCTATTTTTTAGTTCAGTCATAACTCCTAGCCAAAATTTAGACCCTTCATTCTCACTAATCCATAAACCTAAAATATCCTTCCTACCAGATAAATCAATGCCTAAAG
>NZ_JBGCTX010000039.1:0-23328 GCF_041102755.1 Francisella sp. 19X1-34 | reverse complement strand
TATCTAGGAATGATTAAATTAGCTTGTACTTTTATTTGGCTTCGATGAAAATTTATTTTTGTGCACAGAGCCTATATAAAATCTAATCTTTATTGCCTATTTATCTTCTAACTTTTATACTTCTAGTTAGAAATAATTGAAAATTTATTCTTATGAAAGAAATTCTAGGCCCAATAAATGATGTTATAAAAAATTCTAAAGAGAATATTGTTAACAAAAGTCTTAAGAAACTTGATGTTGTCAGTAGAGAGGAGTTTGAGACTCAAAAGAAGATACTACTAAAAACAAGGCAGAAACTTGAACAAATAGAAGCAAAGTTAGACAAGCTTCTAAATGAGAAAGGATAAAATGTCGCTAGCGATATTAAAAAGTAGAGCTCAACTTGGTATTGAAGCTCCTGCAGTATCTATAGAGGTTCATTTATCTAATGGATTACCTGGACTTTCGATTGTAGGCTTACCTGAAGCAGCAGTCAAGGAAAGTAAGGATCGTGTCCGAAGTGCAATAATAAATTCAGGTTTTAATTTCCCAAATAAAAGAATAACTATAAATCTAGCTCCGGCAGACTTACCTAAAAGTAGTGGGCGTTTTGATTTACCAATAGCTTTAGGAATTTTATATGCTTCTGGGCAGATTAACCCATCAAAAAATATCGATGAATATGAGTTTGCAGGAGAGTTGTCTTTAAGTGGTGAACTTAGGAAAATATCTAGCGCTATCTCAATGGCAATAAAATGCGTTCATGATGATAAGAAGCTAGTTATTCCAATTCAAAATGAAAAAGAAATAGCCCTTGTTGAGGGTGTACAAGCATATGCACTATCTGACTTAAAAGGAACTGTTGATTTTTTGACTGGAGATATAGATAAAAAAGAGATTAGGTTTGAAACAGAAGTTGATTTTGAAGGCTTATATCAGGATCTAGAGGATGTAAAAGGACAGTATCAAGCAAAACGAGCTCTTGAGATAGCTGCAGCTGGTGGCCATAATATTCTTTTAGTTGGTCCTCCAGGTACTGGTAAGACAATGTTGGCAAGTAGATTAAATTCTATTCTGCCAGCATTAGATAAAAAAGAAGCTTTATCATCTGCGATGATTGCATCAATTAAAGGCGAGTCGGGTATTGCTGAGAGTTTCTATAAAAGACCGTTTAGGCACCCACATCATACCTCCTCAGGAGTATCGTTAGTTGGAGGAGGTAGCAATCCGATGCCTGGTGAAATTTCCTTAGCCCATAATGGTGTTTTGTTTCTAGATGAGTTACCAGAGTTTGATCGTAAAGTTTTAGAGGTTTTACGTGAGCCTTTAGAAACAGGTGTGGTAAATATCTCTCGAGCAAGATGTCAGGTTGAATATCCAGCAAACTTTCAGTTAATAGGAGCAATGAATCCATGTCCTTGTGGTTATCTAGGATCACAATTTAAAGAATGTACAGATTCTATACAAACAATTCGCCGTTACCAGAGTAAGCTTTCAGGACCTCTCTTAGATAGAATAGACTTACATGTTGAAGTGCTGGAGCTTTCAAAGGATGATTTGACGAATCAAGATTTACGTGGTGAGAAAAGTTGTGATGTAAGACAAAGAGTTGAAAAAGCTCGACAGGCCCAAATTACAAGACAAGGTAAAACCAATTCCATGTTAAGTAGTAAAGAGTTAGATCAAGTTTGTAGCTTAAATGCTGAGAATAAAGAAATGCTATCTCAGGCAATAGAAAAACTTGGGTTATCAGCTAGAGGATATTATAAAATATTAAAAGTAGCTAGAACTATAGCTGATATTAACGGTAGTGAAGATGTTGATAAAATTGCTATACAAGAGGCGATAAGTTATAGAAAAATGGATAAGTTTATTAAGTAACGTTAAAAGGAATTTAAGCTATAAAGTAACTATAAATACTCTAAAGTAGAAATCACCCTATGTTTAGACTAGTTTATTTTCTATAATAATCATCAGAAATATAATTAAGAGTTAGTGTCTTTGAGACTAAGAGGTATTATTTTATGAGAAAACTTTTTTTGGATGCATTTAATCAACAGAAGTTAGATAAGCCGCCAGTGTGGATTATGCGCCAGGCAGGTAGATATTTGCCAGAATATAGAGCTGTTAGGTCAAATTTTGAGAACTTTATGGATATGTGCCGTAAAGCAGAGGCTTGCTGCGAGGTGGCTTTACATCCATTAGAACGCTATGATCTAGATGCTGCGATTGTTTTTTCAGATATTTTAACGATTCCTGAAGCAATGGGTATGGATCTTAAATTTATCAAAGGTGTTGGGCCGGTATTTTCGGATCCTATAGAATCAGAGAAAGATCTGGCTAGATTAAAATCTATAGAAGATAGCGTTGGAGATTTAGAATATGTATATAACGCTGTTAAGACTACAAAATCAGCAATAAGCGTACCTTTAATAGGTTTTACAGGTAGTCCTTGGACATTAGCAGCTTATATGATTGAAGGCTCTGGGTCAAAGCAATTTAATAAATTAAGAAAAATGATGTATGCAAATCCTCAGCTAATGCATGCTTTATTGCAGAGGTTGGCAGATATAACTGTTATATACCTACTTGAGCAAGTTAAATCAGGGGCTGACTCTTTGATGATCTTTGATACATGGGGTGGAATCTTACCTCTAGAGCAGTATAAAGAGTTTTCTTTGAAGTATATGGAGTATATTGCTAGTAATGTTAAGAAAAAGGCGAATGTTCCAGTAGTATTTTTTACTAAGGGTGGGGCTAACTTTTTTGATGAGTTAAAAGATAAGTCGTGTGATGGTGTTGGGGTTGATTGGAGTGTCACTATAAAACAAGCGCGTCATAGGGTTGGTGTTGGTAAGGTTCTTCAAGGTAATTTTGATCCAGCATTCCTATATGGAACACCAGAAAGTATTAGACAGACTGTTAAAAAGTATATGGAATTTATCCAGTCTGATAGATTAAATAACTATATTGTGAATCTAGGGCATGGAATTTATCCAGATATAGATCCTGATAATGTTAAGATAATGATAGATGCTATTAGAGAATTTAGTGTTTAAGGCGCTTAATTACAATAAGATTTGTGAAAATGCTTGACATAGTGAAAAACACTGTTATTATATACGGTTATAGACGCGGGGTGGAGCAGCTTGGTAGCTCGTCGGGCTCATAACCCGAAGGTCGTTGGTTCAAATCCAGCCCCCGCTACCAATCAGGAATTTTTTTATAAAGGCCCTTCAAGGGCCTTTTTGCTATCTGAGGATATGCAAAATCTAAGGGGTGAAAATGTTACTAGATGATTTATATGATATAGTAGAACCCATCACAGCTGACTTAGGCTATATTTTATGGGGAATCGAAGTTGTAGGAAGCGGTAAAGTTACTATACGTATCTTTATTGATCATGAGGATGGTGTTTCAGTTGATGATTGCCAAGCTGTTAGCAGAGAAGTAAGTGCAATATTCGATGTTGAAGATCCAGTATCTGGAAAATATGTTTTAGAAGTATCTTCACCAGGGATGAATCGCCAAATCTTTAATATAACTCAAGCACAAGCGTTGATAGGTTTCAATGTGAAGGCTGTTACTTTAGCTCCTGTTGAGTCACAAACAAAGTTCAAAGGTTTGCTAAAAGAAGTTGATGGTAATAATGTTATTCTAGAGTTAGAGAATAATAAAGAGGTGAGCTTTGATTTTGATGAGCTTAAAAGGCTAAGAGTATCACCAGATTTTAGTTAGATAGAAGGAATTAGATATGAGCAAAGAATTATTGTTAGTATTAGAAACTGTAGCTAATGAAAAAGATATTTCAAAAGATCTTTTATTTGAGGCTATGGAAGAAGCTTTAGCTATTGTAACTAAAAAAGAGCTTGATGAGCAAATGAATATCGAAGTTACTATCGATAGAGTAACAGGCGAGTTTACAGCTGATAGAGTTTGGCATATTGTTTCTGAAAATGAAGATTTAATAGATTATTCAAAAGAGCTATATGAAGATGTTGCTCAAGAAAAAGGCTATGATGTTAAAGCTGGCGATGTAATTCGTGAGCCTGTAGAGGTTGATGGATATGGTCGTATAGCTGCGACTATGGCTAAACAAATCTTGATGAAAAAGATTAAGAACTTTGAGAAAGAAAAGACAGCAAAAATCTATCAAGAGAAGATTGGGGATATTGTCTATGGTGAAGTTAAAAGAGCAACTTATGAAATATTAGTTGTTGATCTAGGTAGTAACGCTGAAGGTATATTACCGAAGAAAGATCTTATCGCTAGAGAAAGATTCCGTGTTGGCGATAAAATCAGAGCTTGTGTTGAAACTGTTGAACAAGATGAGTTTGGTACTCCAAGTACAGTAATGCTAAGCAGAGCAAGTGATACAATGCTTAAAGCTTTATTTAAACTTGAAGTTCCAGAGGTTGAAGAAGAGCTTATCAATGTAGTCAATGTTGTTCGTGAGCCTGGCTTTAGATCTAAAGTGACAGTTAAAAGTAACGACCAAAGAATCGATCCTTGTGGAGCATGTGTAGGTGTGAGAGGGTCAAGGATTCATTCAATTATGAGTGAATTAAATGGTGAAAAAGTTGATGTTATTCTTTGGGATGAAGATACTGTTCAATATGCTATTAATTCTTTATCTCCAGTGGATTCTGAAGATATATTGGAAGTAAATGTTGATGAAGAATCAAGCACAATGGATATCGTTGTTAAGCAAGAAAGCTTATCTAAAGCCATTGGTAAAAATGGTGTTAATGTTAGATTGGCTAGTGCACTTATTGGATGGAGAATAAATGTTCTATCTGACACTGAGCAAGAAGAAAAACAAATGTCTATTGTTGAGAAATTTGTTGAAGTTTTAGATATAGACCATGATTTTGCTTTAGTGCTAATAGAAGAAGGTATTGAAACATTAGAGGATCTAGCATATCTAGATAAAGAAGAACTTTTAGAGATTGAAGGTTTTGATGAAGAGGTTGTTGATGAGCTTCAAGAGAGAGCAAAAGCGGCTGTTTTATCAAAAGCTTTAGGTGATAAGGAGCCTGCTGAAGATTTATTAAATATGCAGGGCATGAGCCAAGATTTAGCAAATCAATTAGCTCAAAATAATATAGTTACTATGGAAGATCTAGCAGAATTGTCAGTTGATGAGCTACTAGATATTGTAACTATGGATGAAGAACAAGCAACAGATTTAATTATGCAAGCAAGAGCTCCTTGGTTTGAATAGGAAAGTACACGTATAATATAGAGTACAAGGGAGAGGGAAATGGCAGATATTACAGTTGGGCAATTAGCACAACAAACTAACAAAGATGTAGATACACTACTTAAGCAACTTGAGTCTTTTGGTATATCTAAGTCTAATGAAAAAGATACACTTACATCTGATGAGATGAAAACACTTTTAGCGAAGATTAATAGTGCAAAAAGTTCATCAGCTAGAAAAAAAGTAACTACTATGAAGCTAGATGGTAAACATAAGATTAATGTTTCAGTTAAGCGCAAAAGACGTGTTGCTAAAAGAACAGAGGATATTGCTCCAAGTGCTGCACAGAGTAATGCTCAAGTAGAAGAGCAACCTGCTAAAGAGGCTGGGCCTGTAGCAGAAGATGCTAAAAAAGAGCAAACTCCTGTGACTCCACTTGAGAAGACTTCTGAGAAAAAAGTAGAAACTATAGTGGCACAAGAGCCTAAAAAAGCAGCTGTGAAAAGTAGTGGTTTTAAAATCACATCAATGCCAGAAGCTGCTCCTGTGACAAATAGTCAAGGTGATGATTCTTCTAAAACAGACGCTGCTAATAAGCAGTCAAAGAAAAAGCCAGCTAAAAAGACTTTTTCTGATTCAAGTACTAGTAATACTAAGTACAAAAGAGAAGAGGAAGAGAAAAAATCTAAAGCTAAGAAGGCTGGAGGCAAAGGGTTTAAAAAAGCTAACCCTAGACAGTTATCTCAACTTACAGGTGATTTAGATTCATTCGATGAGTTTGGTTCTAGAAAAGGTAAAGTAAAACATTCAAAAGTTAAAAGGCAAGAGTTTACTAAGCCTGTTGAAAATACAGTAAAAACTGTAGAGATATATGAAGGCGTTACTGTTAGTGATTTGGCTCAAAAGATGGCTGTTAAAGGTGCCGAGGTTGTTAAAATATTGTTTAACATGGGCGTTATGGCAACTATTAACCAATCACTAGATCAAGATACAGCGATTTTAATAGTTGAGGAAATGGGACACAAGTATACTTTACATAATGAAAATGCTCTAGAAGAAGCTGTTACTACAGTTGATAGAAGTGGCTATAAGCAAATATCAAGAGCGCCTGTAGTTACGATCATGGGTCATGTTGATCATGGTAAAACATCTCTATTAGACTATATTCGTAATGCAAGGGTTGTTGATAGTGAAGCAGGTGGTATAACACAGCATATTGGTGCATATTCTGTTAAAACTAAGAAAGGTGCTTTGACATTCTTAGATACTCCAGGCCATGAGGCGTTTACATCTATGCGTGCTAGAGGAGCTAAGAGTACAGATATCGTAATTTTAGTAGTAGCTGCAGATGATGGTGTGATGCCACAAACTGAAGAGGCTATTCAGCACGCAAAAGCTGCGGGAGTGCCAATTGTTGTGGCTGTAAACAAAATTGATAAACCTGAAGCAGACCCTGATAAGGTAATCGGAGAATTAGCTCAAAGAGATGTTATTCCTGAATCTTGGGGTGGTGATGTAATGTTTGCGAATGTTTCTGCAAAAACGGGTGAAGGCGTACCAGAGTTACTTGATGCTGTGTTGTTACAGTCTGAGGTTCTTGAGTTAGAGGCTTTTGTTGATGGTAACGCTGAAGGTGTTGTAGTTGAGTCTCGTTTAGAAAAAGGACGTGGTCCTGTTGCAACAGCTCTTGTTCAAAATGGAGAGCTTAAGCAAGGCGATATAATTCTTTGTGGTAAAGAGTATGGTCGTGTAAGAGCAATGTACAATGATCTTGGTAGTCAAATTAATATAGCAGGTCCTTCTACACCTGTTGAGATACTTGGTTTGTCAGGTGTTCCAGCTGCAGGTGATGAGATGATTGTTGTTGAAAGCGACAAGAAAGCAAAAGAAGTTGCAACTCAAAGAGCACAAAAGCAAAAAGAAGCTAAAATTGCTCAAGAGCAAGCTCTTAAACTATCTAACATGTTCAATAACATGGGCAAAGATGGTGAGCAACAAGTTCTTAAAATTATCCTTAAAGGTGATGTGCAGGGTTCTGTAGAGGCTATTAGAGAGTCTCTAAATAAGCTTTCAACTGAAGAAGTTAAAGTTGATATTATAGCTAGTGGTATCGGTGCAATTACATCATCTGATGTTACTTTAGCTGTTGCATCAACAGCTGTAATAGTCGGTTTTAATGTTCGTGCTGACGGTGCCGCTAAGAAACTAGCTGAAACTGATGGTGTTGAGCTTCGTTATTATAATATTATCTATGATCTAATAGATGATGTTAAGAAAGCGATGACAGGTTTACTATCTCCAGAGATGAAAGAGCAAATCATTGGTATTGCTGAGGTTAGAGAAGTTTACAGGTCATCTAAGTTTGGTTCAATTGCTGGTTGTATGGTTACTGAAGGAACAGTTAAGAGAACTAATCCAATACGTGTATTAAGAGATAATGTTGTTATCTATGAAGGAAGTCTTGAATCACTGAAAAGATTTAAAGATGATGCTACAGAAGTCAAAAAAGGTATGGAATGTGGTATCGGTGTGAAAAACTATAATGATGTTCGAGCAGGTGATCAGATAGAAGTATTTGAGGTTATCGAAGTAGCTAAGGAGTTATAGTATTATGGCTGCAGAAGGTAGAGTGCAAAGAGTAGCAAGTGAATTACAGAAAGTAATATCTTTATTGCTACGTACTAAAATAAAAGATCATAAACTTGCTACGGCAACTATTACAGAGATAGATCTTTCTAGAGATTTATCTTATGCTAAAGTTTACTATACATGCCTTGTAGCAGAAGATGGAGCATATATTGCAAAAGCTTTTGAAAAATCAAAAGGTTTCTTTAGATCATCAATTGCAAAATCTCTAAATCTAAGAATAGTACCAAATCTTAAGTTTATCTATGATAGTTCATTAGATTACGGTATGGAAATGGAAGATAAAATACAAAAAGCTTTAGATGCAGATTCTAAAATAATCAAGCAAGACGATAAATCTCTTGAAGATAATTATAAGGATAGCAATAAAGAAGATAAAGCTGAAAAATTGAGGTAGATTTTCTATGAGTAAGATTACTGCCATTAGAGGGTTTAATGATATATTGCCCGAGCAAAGCCGTAAATGGCAATTCCTAGAGTCTAAAATAAAATCCATTCTTAATCGTTATAACTATAATGAAATTAGATTACCAATCTTAGAAAAGAGTGAGTTATTTCACAGAAGTGTTGGTGAGACATCTGATATCGTCTCAAAAGAGACTTATGATTTTAGTGATAGAAATGGTGATAGCTTAACATTACGACCAGAAGGAACAGCTGGTTGTGTGAGAATGGTTATAGAAAATAGCCTTGCTAATAGAGGTCGAACTCAGAAGCTATGGTATTGCGGGCCAATGTTTCGCTATGAGCGTCCACAAAAAGGGCGCTATCGTCAGTTTTATCAGCTTGGTGTAGAGGCTTATGGCTTTGATTCTATTGCTATCGATCTAGAGATTCTTTCTGTAACATGGAGCTTATTTAAAGAGTTAGGAATTTCAGAGCATGTTACATTAGAGTTAAATAGTTTAGGTTCAAGTGCTAATAGGCAAGAGTATGTTAAAGCACTCTTAAAATATTTAGAACCTTATCATAATGAACTAGATGAAGACTCTATTAAGAGGTTGGATAAAAATCCTTTAAGAATATTAGATTCAAAAATAGTAAGAACTCAAGAAATTCTTGAAAATGCTCCAAAGCTAATAGATTTTATCGATGATGAGTTTAAGCAAAGGTTACAACAAACTTGTGAATATCTTGATGCTATAGGTGTTAGTTATATCGTTAATCATAATCTTGTAAGAGGATTAGACTACTACAGTGGCTTAGTTTTTGAATGGACAACTGATAAGCTTGGTACTCAAAGTGCTATTTGTGCTGGTGGTAGGTATGATAGCTTAATAGAGAACCTTGGCGGGCAAAAAACAGGATCTATAGGCTTCGGTATCGGTATGGAGCGTTTGTTACTGCTTATGGAAGATCTTGGTAAACTATCTAGTGAAAATTCAGATTGTGATGTTTTCTTTGTTCTAGAAAAAGATCAGCTACACAAGGCTTTTGCAATAGTTGAGAGTGTTAGAATAGCACTTCCTGGTCTGAGAGTAGATATGGATCTTAAGGCTGGAGGCTTTAAATCACAGTTTAAAAAGGCTGATAAGTCAGGAGCACAGATTGCGGTAATAATTGGCCATGATGAGTTAAAAAATGGGGTTGCAAGTATTAAATATCTTCAACAAGATCGTGCCCAAGAGCAAGTTCTGCTGAGTGAGTTAGTAAACTTTTTAGAAAGATAAAGATATGAAACTACATAATATAAAAGGCTATGCTTGGATTGTTGTAGGTCTAAGCTCGTTCTTATTGATCGACAAATATATAATGAACGTTTCTCCTAGCCTTATTGCTAATGATCTGATGAGTAGCTTTTCTATAAACGCTACTGAGATGAGCGCAATGGTTTCATTATTTTTGTGGTCTGTAGTTTTTTGTCAGTTTTTTGTTGCTGGCCCTGTTGTTGATAGACTGGGTTTTAGGAAAGTTAGTTTCTTCTCTTTGATTTTATCAGCTGTTGGTCTTTTACTATTTGTTTTATCAGCAGATCTACATAGTTTTGCTTTAGGATGTGTTTCAAGATTAATGATTGGCATTGGAGCATCTTTTGCAACAGTTGGATATATAAAAGCCGCGGCGGTATGGTTTAGTCCACGAAAGTTTGCATTTGTGTGTAGTTTTCTTATGACTGCTGCAATGACCGGGGCATTGTTAGGACAAGTGCCTTTAGCATATTTAATCGAGCTAACTGGTTCTTGGCATAGAGCTTTGGTGACTTATGCCTGTTTTAGTGTTGTAATGGCTCTGCTTTATTTAGCACTAGTAAGGGATTATAATCCTCATGCATCACATGTTAATGAGAAAACAGCTGATTCAGGAACTCTTGCGGGGATAAAAAAAGTTCTTTTAAATAAAAACAACTGGTATCTTACTTTATATACTGGCCTGACCTTTACAACAATAGATGTTTTTGGTGGGATATGGGGAAATAATTATTTTAGAGAGCTATATGGAATAACTTCAAAAGATGCATCATTTATTGTATCTATGATGTTTTTAGGTCTTGCAATAGGGTCACCAGTTATAGGAAAGCTTTCTGAGAAGTTTGATAATAGAATTGGGATAATGGTGGTGTTTCACATTATTGCAACTATTTCATTGGCAGCTGTTTTGCAGTTTAAGCTGACTCCGGCATTTTCTGGAGTATTATTGTTTACGTTTGGCTTTTGCTTGGGTGTTTATATGCTTGCATTTGCTATAGGTAACAGGATTAATCCTATAGTTGTCGCAGCAACAGTTGCAGCGCTAATTAATACAGGAGAGCCTCTGCTTGGAGCCTTATTTGATCCACTTATTGGGCATATGTTAGATATGACCTGGACAGGTCAGTATATTGATATACATAATAACATCACGACTGTAGTATCAGAAGGTGCGCATAGATATTTTGGTGTTGAGGCTTACCATAATGCTTTTCTAATATTGGTTTTAAGCATGGTTGTATCATTCTTCTTATTAGTTTTAGTTAAAGATAGAGAAGTTAAGTGAAAAAATGAACCTTAAAGAAATATACTTTGAAAAAGTAAAAAAACTTAATCTAAAGCCAGACTCCTTACAGATAGAGGCTGTAGAAAATTTACAAAAAATAGTTGATCAGCTTCTTTCGAAAAAAGTTTCAAAAGCCAGGTTTTTTTCTAAATCTATCTACCCGTCTATAAATGGTCTATATATGTGGGGAGGTGTTGGTAGAGGTAAAACATTTATTATGGATATCTTTTATAATAATTTACCTATAGAGAAAAAAAGACGTCAGCACTTCTCTCATTTTATGAAAAATATTCATGCACAACTAAGAAAATATCAAGGCAAAAAGAACCCTATTTCAAAAGTAGCTTATGATATGGCTAAGGAGATGCAGATTATCTGCTTTGATGAATTTTTTGTTGAAGATATTGCAGATGCAATGATTTTAGGAAGTGTTTTTACAGAATTGTTTAAATTAGGTGTAGTTTTAGTTGCAACATCAAATATAGAGCCAGAAAAGTTATACCGTAATGGTTTGCAAAGAGAGTTGTTTTTACCTGCTATTGATGTTTTGCTTAAGAATGTTGATGTTTTGAATTTAGATTCAGGGGTAGATTATCGTTTTCGCTTACCGACAGATTATATGAATTATTTATATCCATATAATGAGCAAAATCGGAAGAATTTTTTTGATAGATTTTTTATAAGGAATAAACATCTTGAAAAAGATACTCATATAAGGGTTTTAGGAAGAGATATTCCAACAATGCTGCTAAGTGATAATAATGTTTGTTTTGATTTTAAAGTAATTTGTGGAAATGGCAGAAGTTCTCAAGACTATATAGAGCTTTGTGAGAGATTTGAGCAAATATTTCTATATAATTTGATTGGCTTTGATGAATATAATGAAGATATGGCAAGGCGCTTTATTGCTATTATAGATGAGCTCTATGATCAGAATAAAAAAGTTGTAATTTTAGCTAATTATGATTTTAAAGAAATGTATAAGGGTGAACGATTGAAGTTTGAATTTCAAAGAACAATAAGTCGATTAAATGATATGCAAAATCCAAAATTTGGGGTTTTAGATGAATAAAGTTCAGTTTCTTGAGGTTTCTGAAGATGTTGATAATCAACGTATAGATAATTTCCTAATAGGAAAATTCTCAAAGCTACCAAAATCTTTAATTTATCGTTGGATTCGTAAAGGTGAATTACGTGTAAATAAAAAGAGAGTGAAGCAAACTTCGAGAGTTGCTGCTGGAGATGTTGTACGGGTGCCTCCTTTTAGTCTTGAAGATGATCAAAAACAAATTAAAGTATCTCAATCACATCTTGATTTTCTTGAGCAAAGAATACTCTATGAAAATGATGACTATATTGTTGTGAATAAACCGCCAGGAATGGCTGTGCATGGTGGTTCTGGGGTGAATTCAGGGTTAGTCGAGCGATTAAGACAATTACGTCCCAAAGCTAGACGTTTAGATTTAGTTCATAGATTGGATAAAGAAACTTCAGGCTGTGTTCTTTTAGCCAAAAAGCATAGTTCATTAGTATACTTCTTTGATTTGTTTAAGCAGAGAGATGTTAACAAAATATATTATGCTATAGTTCATGGTAAATGGGATAAAAATATTAAAGAAATAGATTTGCCATTAAAAAGAACGGAAACTAAAGATGGTCAAAGACTAGTTAGGGTCGATAGGAAAGAAGGTAAAAAAGCACTTACTAGAGTTGTATCTGTCAAGCATTTAGGTGATTATAGTTTGCTTGAGATTAAGCTAGAAACTGGTAGAACTCATCAGATCAGGGTGCATACAAAAGCGATGGGTTGTCCTATAGTTGCAGATAAGAAATATGGTTTTGCAGATAAGGATGCAAAATTAAGTAATAAAGGTGTCGATAAGTTATTACTTCATGCTGGAAAGTTGGAGTTCTACGATGAAAAGCAACAGCAAAAAATATCGATAATCGCTAAGTTAGATGATAGGTTTAATAAATTTCTATAGATTTAGTCTTTGGTGTCTTTAATCATAAGTAATATTATCAATGATGCAATCATACTAACAACAAGGGTTGTAAAGGCAAAGTGATAAGAGCTTAGGTCAAAGTATTTTATGTCTGCCGAGCTAGTATGCTGAGATACTATTTCGCCAGCTTTATTGATATATTTTCCAGTCCAAGATAAATCTAAGAAATAGCCTATTAATGGATCGAAAATGGCTCCTAGAATGGGCTCTCCAGTGTTAATGAAAGCAGCAACTGTAGCTGTGATTATGATTGGGTTAATGCGATTGCCTATAGCAAATGAAAGCATATATATTCCTAAGCATAAGCCAAAAATAAACAATAAAGTTGCCGATATTGTAGCACTAGTCTTTGCTAATAAAACAAAACTAATAGCTATAGTTCCTATTATATGGAAGATTATCATTACCCCTTTTCTGCTATTAAGAGTTTCAGATAATTTACCAATGATTGGAGATCCTATTGCCATTCCTATAAATATCATTGATATTATACTGGCAGCTTCTTCTCTAGAGACATGATAAGCCTCACGGAAATAAGCATTACCCCAAAACCCCGCAAATGCATCCACAGCAGTAAAGCTTAATCCAACGTAAAATGTCAAAAGCCAGTTGTTTTTGTTTTTAACGACTTCTTTTAGTGCATCTATAGTTTTTAGCTGATTACTAGGTGAACTGGCTTCAGGCTGTTTAGGGTTAAAATCACGCACAACAATGTAATAAACAACACCCATCAATAAACTAGCTACTGAAAAAAGTAGCATAGCCATCTTCCAGTCGCCACAAAGGCTAATTAAATATGCTAGAGGCGCTTGAGCACAAAGTGCGCCAATCATTGCAGCGGTAGCTAAAAAACTGGCTGCAAAGGCAAATTTGCGTGGTTCAAACCATACCGAGACGGCCTTTAGATAAGAAATAGTTGCAAAAGATACGCCCAATCCGGTAATTATCCTAGCAATATAGGCCATACTCAGACTGCCAAGGTTAGCTGCCACAACAAACAAGATGACACCTATTGCAGAAATAGTTATTGAAATAGGGCTAATAAGTCTAAATCCAAATTTATCAATAATTGGCCCAGCTAAAAAAAGCTGACATATAATTATTGACCAAAAAAAAGCAGATCCTAAAGCTCCAGTTTCTGTAGCATTTGTGCCAAAGCTTGACATCATATTATCTGTTATTAAACTAGGAAAAACTTGCATAATATACTTATCAAAGAGCAAGAAAGAGCTAAGTATTATTATTATCCAGGCATAGCCTCGGATATTGTGTATTTTTTGAGTCATAAGTCCGTTGTGTTATTACAAGCTATAATATGAAGCTTAATTTTAAGCATGAAATAATAGTAATTCAAGGTAAAAGCTTTTTCTTTGCTAATATAATATTTTTTGTTATGATAAGGCATATTTTTATTAAGTGAAGCGTGTAGTATGTTAGCAAACATAAGGATTGATGCTAAAAAGTTTGTATTTATACAAGTGTTTTTAATTTTAATTGGTTATAGTATTACATGGCTGTCTTTTAGCTATATCTATGCAAATTCATTTCTTATGGGTGCTATAGCTATGTTTGCGGCTAATTTTGTCTTTTTCGCGAGACTTTTTATCCATAAACAATTTTCCCCTGGTGTTGAAATTGTTATTTTTTATTTAAGTGAATTGCTGAAGTTGGGCATAGTAGCAATCATAACTATAATGTTAGCTATTTATGTGAAACCAAAATTATTTCCTTACATTTTTGGATTAGTTTTGTTACAATTAGTGGTATGTTTTGTGCCTATCTTGTTTAAGAAGACTAGATAGGTTTATTTTTATAGTTTGAAATAAAAAATAATAATTTAAAGGTTAATTATTAAATTTTAATATTGGTGGAAACTTTAATGGCAAATACAGAGACTGGCTCTCAAGTAGCTACTGAATATGTACAGCATCACTTGCATCATTGGCAAATAAGCTTGGGCAAAGGTGCATTCTGGCAGCTTAATATTGACTCTATTTTAGTAAGTGGTATCTTAGGAGTTGTCTTTATTCTTGCGATGTTTTTGGTGGCAAGAAGAGTTCACTCTGGAGTTCCTGGGAAGTTCCAAAATATGGTCGAGGCAATATGGGAGTGGATGGATGGTTTAGTAGCTGAAAACTACCATCATAAGAGAGATTTTGTAACTCCGTTAGCTCTTACAATATTTGTGTGGGTTGTTTTAATGAATTTAATGGATCTTTTGCCCGTAGATCTTTTTGGTTGGATTCTGAGCTTTTTCGCTGGTGGTCATGAACCATATTTTAGGGTTGTTCCTACGGCAGATCCAAACGTAACTTTCGCTATGTCTATAGCAGTATTCTTCTTGGTTATCTTTTATAACCTTAAAGCAAAAGGTTTTGGTTTAACTAAAGAAATTTTAAGTGCTCCTTTTGGGATTTGGTTATTCCCATTAAATATATTTTTCAGATTAGTTGATGAGATTGTTAAGCCAGTCTCTTTATCTCTACGTCTATTTGGTAATATTTTTGCTGGTGAACTTATCTTTATCTTAATAGCATTGTTACCTTGGTGGTTCCAGTGGGTATTAGGAGGAGTGTGGGCTATATTCCATATATTGATAGTTTTAATCCAGGCGTTTGTATTCATGATGTTAACTGTTGTCTACTTAAATATGGCACAGGAAGCTCATTAATTTTTAATTAACTTAAAAAGATAAATCTATAAAAACAGGAGAAATAAAAAATGAATATGTCTTTACAAGTATTAGGAAATTTAAATGGTTTAACTGCAATTGCAGTTGCTCTACTAATTTCTTTACCTGCATTAGGAACTGCTATTGGTTTTGGTGTTCTTGGTGGTAAGTACCTTGAAGGTGTTGCTCGTCAGCCTGAACTTGGTGGTATGCTACTTGGTCGTATGTTTATTGTTGCTGCTTTCGTGGATGCGTTCGCTGCAATTTCAATAGCTATTGGTTTCTTAGTTCTTTATGCAAACCCTCTAGCTATACCTGGTTTAGCAGAAGCAGCTCAAAAAGTAGTTGGCGCATAATAAATATAAAATCATAAATTTCATTATCTAAAGGATAAGTAGATGGATATTAATATAACCCTAATTGGCCAGATGATAACATTTGCAATCTTTGTTGCTTTTACAATGAAGTTTGTATGGCCACCGCTACGCAAGGCTTTAGACGAGCGTAGAGAGAAAATAGCCGAAGGACTAGCTTCTGCTGATAGGGCATCTAGAGAATTAGAAGTTGCTAAAAGAAAATCAGCTGAAGTTTTACGTGAAGCTAAAGCAAAAGCTACTGAAATAGTTGAAAATGCTTATGTTAGAGCGCACAAAGTAGATGAGCAGGCAAAAGAAGAAGCTATTGCAGCAGCTGATAAAATCAAAAGTATGGCAATGGCTGAAATTGAGCAAGAGAAGATAAAAGCTAGAGAAGACCTTAAACATGAGATTGTTACTTTAGCTATGGCTGGTGCTAGTAAAATTATATCAGCAAAAGTTGATCAAAAAGCTAGTCATAAAATTTTAAAAGACTTTGTAGAAAAGGTATAATTTTAATAAGGTAGGCACATGGTAAATCTAAGTGTGATCGCGAAGCCATATGCAAAAGCTGCATTTGAGTTTGCAAATGAAAATAATCTACTACAAGAATGGTCTAAGTTACTTAAAGTATTTGCTGAGTTAGTTAAGGATAAGTCTATCTCAGAGATTATATCCAGTCCTGTTTTTTCGCAAATAGAAATAGTAAAAGAATTAAAAGATCAATTAGATGAAAGCTTTTTTAATTTTCTTGTTTTGGCTGCAGAGAATAAAAAACTATTAGTTTTGCCGGGAATAGCTGAGCAGTATGAAGTTTTCAAAAATGCCCATAACAATACTAAAACAGCAAATGTTACTTTAGCATATGTTGCAGATGAAGATTTGTTAGCTGATTTGAAAGAGAATCTTGAAAAGAGATTTGGCTGTTCTATAAATGTTGAAGTAGATGTTGATCCTACGATAGTCGGCGGAGCAATAGTTAATGTTGGCGATACGGTTATTGATAACTCTGTATCTGGTCGTTTAGAGAATTTAAAAAGTATTTTGTTGTCATAAATTATAGGAAGTGAGCTTATGCAATTAAGTCCATCAGAAATAAGTGGTTTAATAAAACAAAGAATTGAAAAGTTTGATAATGCTATCGAACTTAAGTCAGAAGGAACAATCGTTAGTGTAGCTGACGGTATTGTTACTATATATGGTTTGAATGATGTAACTGCTGGTGAAATGATTAAATTACCAGGAGATGTATTCGGTCTAGCACTTAACTTGAACACGGACTCCGTTGGTGCAGTTGTTCTAGGTGAATATGATCATATTAAAGAAGGTGATAAAGCATTCTGCACGGGTAGAATCTTAGAAGTGCCTGTTGGTGAAGCTCTTCTTGGAAGAGTTGTAGATGCTTTGGGTAATCCTATCGATGGTAAAGGTGAGATCGAAACTGATCATTCATCGCCAATCGAGAAAATCGCTCCAGGAGTTATTTGGAGAAAATCTGTAGATCAGGCTTTACAAACTGGTGTTAAATCTATTGACTCAATGGTTCCAATTGGAAGAGGTCAAAGAGAGCTAATTATTGGCGATAGACAGATCGGTAAAACAGCAATTGCTATTGATACAATTATCAACCAAAAAGGAACAGGTGTTAAGTGTATTTATGTTGCTATTGGTCAAAAAGCATCATCTATTGCTAACATAGTTAGACAGCTAGAAGAGCATGGGGCTATGGAGCACACTATTATTGTTGCTGCGACAGCTTCAGATTCTGCTGCATTACAATATATTGCACCATATGCTGGTTGTTCTATGGGTGAGTATTTTAGAGATCGTGGTGAAGATGCTCTTATCATCTATGATGACTTAACTAAGCAAGCATGGGCTTATAGACAGATTTCACTACTATTAAGAAGACCGCCAGGGCGTGAAGCATATCCTGGTGATGTTTTCTATCTTCACTCAAGACTTTTAGAAAGAGCTGCTAGAGTGAATGAAGAGTATGTTGAGAAGTTTACAGAAGGTAAAGTTAAAGGAAAAACTGGTTCTTTAACAGCACTACCAATTATTGAGACTCAAGCTGGTGATATATCAGCATTTGTACCTACAAACGTAATTTCTATTACAGATGGACAGATATTCTTAGAGACAGACCTGTTTAACTCTGGTTTAAGACCAGCGATAAATCCAGGTAACTCTGTATCTCGTGTAGGTGGTGCAGCACAGACTAAAATTATTAAGAAACTAGGTGGTGGTATTCGTCTAGCTCTAGCTCAGTTTAGAGAATTAGAGGCGTTTTCACAGTTTGCTTCTGATCTAGATGAAGCAACAAGAGCTCAGTTAAGTAGAGGTCAAAGAGTAACTGAGCTTCTAAAGCAGAAACAGTTCTCTACATTATCTATCGCTTTGATGGCATTATCGCTATATGCTGTTGATAATGGTTATTTAGATAGCTTAGAAGTTTCAGAGGTTATACCTTTTGAGGCAGCTTTACATGCTTTAGCTGAAGATAAATATGCAGATGTAATTGCAGATATTAACCAAACTGGTAAATATGATGCAGAGGTTGCAGATAAATTAAGAACTATTGTAGAAGATTGCAAAGCAAATCAAGCTTGGTAGGGGTATAGACTATGTCTAATGCTAGAGAAATAAAATCCAAAGTAGCCAGTGTTAAAAATACTCAAAAAATCACAGGCGCTATGGAGTTAGTAGCTGCAAGTAAGATGAGAGGAGCTATCGTTAAAATGAATAACGTACGCCCTTATGTTGAAAGTGCAAATACTATTATTAAAAATGTCACTGCTGCAAGTATTGATTATCCTAACCCTTATCTATTTGATAGAGAAGCAAAAAGAGTAGGCTATATAATTGCATCAACAGATAGAGGCTTATGTGGCGGCTTAAACATTAACCTTTTCAAACATGTATTGAAGGATATTAAAAAGCATCTTGATAATAGAGTTGAAGTTGATGTTTGTGTTGTTGGCTCAAAAGCAGAGGCTTTCTTTACAAAATTAAAAGATGTAAATGTTGTGGCAACAGCTCACTATAATGACAAAGATCTTGATGGTAGCGTAAGATCTATAGGTGGCGCTGTTAAGGTAATGTTAGATAAGTTTACAAATGGTGAGATTGATCGACTATATATGAGTAGTAACGAATTTGTAAGTACTATTAAGCAAAAGCCAAGGTTACAAACATTGTTGCCAATTCAAGATATCTTCTCTGAAGAAGAAATAAAAGCAAATAAAGAGCAAGCATCTAAAGGCCACTGGGACTATATCTATGAAAGGGATATAGAAGAGGTTTTAAATGCTCTTTGTATTAGATATATTGAAGCTCAGGTTAGAGGAGCTATATTAGAAAATGCTGCATGTGAGCAGGCTGCTCGTATGATGGCAATGAAAAATGCAACTGACAATGCAAGTGATATTATTGATCAGTTGAAACTAGATTATAATAAAGTAAGACAAGCGATGATTACACAAGAGCTTGCAGAAATTTGTTCAGGTGCGGCAGCAGTTTAGGAGAGGTAAATGAGTACAGGTAAAATTATTCAGGTAATTGGTGCTGTTATCGATGTGGAATTTTCTCGAGATAACACTCCAAAAGTATACGATGCTTTAAATGTAGAAGAGGCTGGTTTAGTACTAGAAGTACAGCAACAGATTGGTGATGGAGTGGTTCGTACTATTGCTATGGGATCAAGTGATGGTCTTAGACGTGGTATGGAAGTTAAAAATACTAATGCTCCTATTTCTGTTCCAGTTGGACAAGGCACTCTAGGACGTATTATGAATGTTTTAGGTGAGCCAATAGATGAGGCAGGGCCTATTGAATATACTGAAACAAGATCTATACATCAAGCCCCTCCAGCATATGATGAGTTAGCACTGAGCACTGAAATCTTAGAAACAGGTATCAAGGTGGTTGACCTTATTTGTCCATTTGCTAAAGGTGGTAAAGTAGGTCTATTTGGTGGTGCAGGTGTTGGTAAGACTGTAACAATGATGGAACTTATCAACAACATTGCTAAAGAGCATAGTGGTTATTCAGTATTTGCAGGTGTTGGTGAAAGAACACGTGAAGGTAATGACTTTTATTATGAGATGAAAGATTCTAACGTATTAGATAAAGTATCTCTAGTATACGGTCAGATGAATGAGCCACCAGGAAATAGATTAAGAGTAGCTCTAAGCGGTTTAACAATTGCTGAAGGTTTCCGTGATGAGAAGCGTGATGTTTTAATGTTTATTGATAACATCTACCGTTATACTCTAGCAGGTACTGAGGTTTCTGCTTTATTAGGTCGTATGCCATCTGCGGTAGGTTATCAACCAACACTAGCAGCAGAAATGGGTGCTTTACAAGAGCGTATTACGTCCACTAAGACTGGTTCAATCACTTCAGTTCAGGCTGTATATGTACCAGCAGATGACTTAACAGACCCATCTCCAGCGACAACATTCTCTCACTTAGATGCGACAATTGTACTATCGCGTCAAATTGCTGAGTTAGGTATTTACCCTGCTGTTGATCCATTAGATTCTACATCTAGACAGCTAGATCCGTTAGTTGTTGGTCAAGAGCATTATGAAACAGCTCGTGCAGTACAAAAAGTACTACAAAGATACAAAGAGCTAAAAGATATTATTGCAATTCTAGGTATGGATGAATTATCTGATGAAGATAAGAAAACTGTAGATAGAGCACGTAAGATCCAAAGATTTTTATCTCAGCCGTTCCATGTTGCTGAGGTATTTACTGGAAATCCAGGTAAATTTGTATCATTAAAAGATACTGTTGCTAGCTTTAAGGCTATTGTTAATGGTGAATATGACCATTTACCAGAGCAGGCTTTCTATATGGTTGGATCTATACAAGAAGCGATTGAGAAAGCTAAAACTCTATAAGTAGGGTAGAAATATGACAAAAAATTATCTAAAAGTTGATGTTGTAAGTCCTTTAGGATCAGTATTTAAAGGTGAGGCTGATATTGTAAGCTTACGTGGCAGTGCTGGTGAAATGGGTATCGCTTATGGACATACTGAATTATTATCAACTATGCCTGCTGGTGTTGTTAATATTAGAAAAGATGATCATACAGATGTGTTATATGTATCTGGTGGGATTTTAGAGGTAACTCCAACTCGTGTAACTATAATGGTTGATGATATGGAGAGAGCAGAAAATCTTAATCAAGCAGAAGCTGAAAAGGCTAAAGCTAGAGCTGAAAAAGCACTTAAAAATCCAGATGCATCTAAGCTAGATATAGAAGATGCCAATAAGAGGTTAAAAGAGGCTGATGCTCGCCTTAAAGCTCTTAATTCTTCTAAAGGTTTATATTATTCTAAAGATAACTAAATTCATCATTTTTTATATTCTTCTATCTAACTGCAAAGTTGTATAAAATCACTTATAAAGTTATAATGAACTTTTAGGTTTTATAATTTCTTTGGTATGCGATTTAGTATAAAAACCTCTCTATCGACTATATTCTTGTTAATATTTTTTAGTACTTTTTCTGTAGCACAAGTAGCTAAGTCTATAGCAGTTCAAGATACTATTAATAACAAGCAAAATGATAAATTCTCAATTTTATCTTTGTTAAATAAAAAGCAAGATGTTAATACTGAAAGGACTATTGCAAAGCAGTCTTTGACGGATCAGGCGATTAAACTAATACTCCCTCAGTTAGATAAGTTGATATCTGGAGCAAAACTTGTGGGTGTATCAGGAGTTTTTGCTGAGAAATTAAATGACTGTGTTTATAGGAATAAATGTACTCTACACCAAAGCAAAATAGAGGGCCCTATAGTTGCGGGCTTTTTACCAATATGGGGCAAGAGTAGTTCTTATAACATCTTTGGCCATCAGGTAACAACAAAGCCTATAGATATATCAATACCAAAGAATCAGGACTACTGTGATAAATATCCAGAAATTTGTAAATATAACGTAATAGTAGCTGCATATTTAACTTATAGTAATAGTGGCGGCTTTAAGCTTGCTTTTGGCCAAGGAAATAGAGCTTCAGCAAAAATTTATACTCCAGAACAGTTAAAAGCTTTTATTGCATATATGAAATCAAAAGGTAAGCATGTAGTAGTTTCATATGGGGGAGATAGGTCTCATATTGATTGGGGAACTATAAATTTTGATGATCTTAAGCCCTTGATGCAGCAGTATGGGTTTGATGGAGTAAACTTTGATTTGATTGGTACAGAAATCCCTAATAGTGACAAAATATCAAAGTTAGCAGCAAAGAAGATAATGGTATTTGCCAGTTCTATGAGGCAGGTAAATCCAAATTTTTGGCTGACCTTTTCACCAGAGTGGGACTATATAGTTGCACCAGTAGCCAAAAATGGCAAGGATAATATTTATACCAATGATAACTATATTAGCTTATTAAAGAATATCGGGATTGAAAATATAAATTATATTTTATTAAATACTTACTCTGATAGAGCTTCAGATAAAATATTTAGTTTCTATAAAGATAAGACTAATAATTATTTGAAAATCATGCCTCTAGATGGTTATGATGAGTTTTTGGCTTCACTTGCATGGGCTTTGACTACTAAAGAAGGTCGAGATGCTAATCTAGCAAAATATGGTGAAGAGAGGTCAATTATAATACCTGCTGATAAACTAGTATTTATTATTCCTGCAATGAAAGGAGCTGTCCACGGTGGTATGGTTTATGTGCTAAATAAGCAAAATATTGATACAGCTATTTCACTAATGAAGGAGCATCAGGCTTCATTTGCTGGATTTGCACTTTGGAGTATTGATTTTGATGCTATGTCAATTAAGAAAGGGGAGCTTGGGAAAAAATATGCTCATAAAGCTTGGAGTATGACAAATGCTATATCAGAATTAAAACTTCCAGATGCCTATAAGGATAGAGCTAAAAATAAGAAAGTTAATAATATTGATAAAAATAAGAGTACTAGAAATAAGTCAAAAAAGCTTTCTAAGTTTAGTATTAGCTATCCTAGTCAAATAGGTTTTTATACAGAAAATACTATTGTTAGTTATCATCATGAAAAATATAAATGTGCTTCTCGTTTAGATTTAAAGCTATGTAATGATAAAAGATATATTCCTAATAGTGTCATGGGTCAGTTGGTTTGGCATAAGTTGCGTACTTTAAAAAATGAGCAATCAGTAAAGAAAGAATCTAAAATTCTTAAGAAGAAAATTACTGTATATCCAGCTAATATTGGCAGTTACAAATCAGGACAAATTGTTGTATCTGGCGGTAGAAAGTTTAAGTGCTTAACTAAGAAAGAAAGACAATGTAATGATATATCATATTCTCCTATAGGCAAAAAAGGTTATGTAGCTTGGGCTAATATCTCTGAGGATAATGCTCGTTTAGAAAATAGTAAGTATGAGCATATATATCCTGAAGGGGACTGTTGAAATCTGATATTAATTTTAAAATTGTTTAAAATATACTGAAAAGTAATATATGATTTTTTTATGTTA